>NZ_JBDKXK010000005.1:0-119480 GCF_039710735.1 Cupriavidus sp. DL-D2
GCATACTCCTGTTCAGCCATCTCGCAGAAAAACGAGCAAGACGGCAGTGCTTCATTGCGGCGGACGGGGCCATCCGGGATGTCTCGCAGGGAGCAACGCTCACCCGTCTTCCGGTTGCGGAACAGGTAGGCGCCTTCTCCGATTTCGTCCTGAACTTGGCACAGCGCCTCAAACTCGGCGGGGAAGTCCTCGCGGATCGCGCGGAAATACCCCTCGCCACCCTTCACGCACCCAATGCAATTGGCGTTGTCATAGCCCTTGCGATACATGAGCGGAAGTTCGATGCCGGCGCGCTGAATCATCGCCTTGCAGTCATCCTTGCCAAGCCCCTTTTCGATCAGCGGCGCAATGACTGGGCGGTCAGGATTGCGCTCGATGAAGTCTTCAAAGCGGTCCTGTTCTTCAGCCGTGTATCCGAAAACCATCACATCGCCGGGTTGCTTCCAGCCATCCAGAAGTTTCCGCTTCAATTCGCGCGAGCACGGCGCACCCGCAAGCCCCTTCATGAATTGCTTGCGTCGGAATACCTGGATGATGTCTGCGTCGAACTTCTGGTCGCGCAATACCGTGATGGTCCGGCCGAACCACCGTTCACAATCAGCTAGGAATCGGCGGTTGTCTTCGTGCTCGTTCTTCAGAAAGGCATTGACGATCTGCACGTCTTGTCCGGCGTACTCTACTAGGGCCAGCTTGGTAGCAACCGCCGACGCCGCGCCGCATGAGAATTGGCAAACGATCCTGCTCACGATGCATCCCTCTTGTCGCTCTCTGCCGCAGGGCGCAGATAGAGTGCAGTGGTTCCAACGCCGTTGTAGCGGTACAGACGAACGCCATCGAGAACTAGCAAAGGCGGCGTTAGTCGGGCAAGCGCGTCGTCAGGGATGTACGCCACCGCCCCCGCATCGGCATGCACCTGCTGAACGTTCGCAAGATTCTGGTACTGAGTTTTCCAGAAATGAATCGCCCGCTTTGCGTCGTCAAGTTTTACCAACAGGTCCGCCTCGCGCTCATCCTGCTGCGCCGATGCGCTATAGGGAGTCAGCGTGAAGTCACGCTTCCAGCCGGGCCACGTTTCGACAATCGCCTTTGCGCGTGCGAATGTGTCCGGCACCCCTGCGTCTACTTCCCCAGGCTGGCGAGGGAGGGCGAGTATGGCGCGGGCAATGTTCCTTGCATCGATGTAACCCCAGCCTGTACGCCCCATTCCAAGCGACGATTCGGCATGTTCAAGAATCGCGTCAATCTGCACATCCGTCAGCCCATCCCCCGCCGTTTGGCGTTGGGGGGCGGCGAGGATGGCGCGCAGTTCGGACGCGTGCAGATCAAGCCCTTGATTATCGGCGGTGTTCGCTGCCCACATCAGCGCGACTTGCTGCGCGCCCGTCAGCCCATCCCCCGCTGGGAGCCTGTCGGATAGCGCATCAGCAATAGCTGCCTCACGGCTCGCATCATTGGTCACGTATTGGCCTGTGCGATCCAGAAACGAGGCGATTGCTTCATGTGCAACAGCCTTAGCAAATCGAAGGTGGCGCGACCACCCAGGGCGTCCGCGGCCGTCTTTGCAAGCCTCGTCCCATAGCGTCTGCGCTCGCTCATCCGTCAGCGCCCCGCGCGCTTCGTTGTCGTTCGTCATGTTAAATCTCTTCAGTTCAGGGGGCGGGCAAGCTGCACCCGGGCGAATCTGGTCCACGGACAACCGGCGACTGTGTGATCGCCGGCGCCGCAATAGCAGCAGATGAAGGTGTTCATCGCAGCAGGCTCAGCAACGGCACGCCGACAACCAGAAAGAACATGCCGGCGGCGCAGATCATCACGAAGTCATCCATGTGCAGACTCCCTGTGGTTGGAGCGTGATCAGGCGGCGGTGGCCGGCTCGATCTTGGTAAAGGGGTACTTGGTAACCTCCGGCTTGATGAACTTGCCGAAGTGGGCGCCGATCGATTCAGCGCTCTTGAACGCATCGAACTCGGCGGCCGGGAAGTTGGCGTAGTGGTACAGGCTGCCGGCACCGGCCTTGCTCTTGAAGCGGATTGCCAGGGTGCTGGTCGCGGCGTCGTGGCCGATGCTGTGGATCTGCGACGACTCGACTTCCTGCATGGTGATTTGGGGCACGGTGGTTCCTTGTCAGTGAATGAAGCTGGGGAGGTAGGGGACTGCGAGGTTCAGCGCGCCAAGGACCAAGATCACTACGATGGTCCAGCGCTTCAGCGCCTTGTTCGCGCGCATATGGCGAATGGTTGGGTCGTCCATGTCGATCACGATTGCGACTCGCGGGCGGCGAGCATGGCGTCTGCGTACTCGTAGGCGAACTGCGCCAAGCGGGGAACCGCTTTCTTGCCGCAGTTCTCAGGGGCCTTGTGGGGCTGGCTGATCATTGCTGCCAGTGCCTTCGCCGCGAAGTAGTCGCGCAGGGTCATGCCTTCATGACCACGAACCACCTTTTCGTTTGGGTCGCACGTCCTGTGCACGTAATCGCCCTTTGCGAATGCTGGGCCGCCGGTCTCTTTCTTCTCGGTCATTGCGAGCACTCCATCGTTTCGACGATCAGCTTTGCCCAGCACTCGGCTCGGATCAGGCGCTCATCGCCGTTGTAGGGAAAGCGGTGCGGGCCGACTTGGAGAATGGTTTCCGTGACCTCGATTTCATTGGCGTCTTCGTCGTGGATGAAACCCACGCGAAGGAATCCGTCGAGGACCGCGCCATGCGGACCGTTAAATGGCGCGTCGAGGGTGAATGTGTGGCCGGTTCCGATCACGATTGCGCTCCAGCTTTGGCGAGGGCGGCATCGGCGGCGCGGATCTCGTCCGACTTGACTGCGTCCGATGCGAGAAGGCGCTCATGCGCGCGTTTTAGATTGGCGAGAGCCTGGACAAGCTCAGGCAGAAGGTTCTCGTGCGCGGCTTGTCTGGCTGCTGCTTGGTTGGTGTTCATCGCGCCACTCGCATTCGTTATCAACATGCACACATGTTAGCACACGCGTTAGCAAGTGCAAGGGGTGTTAGCACCCCTCGAACGGATTACTTAGAGGCAGCCGCGAATTCGTCCCAGGCGTTTTTGGGCGTGTAGCCGGCCTTGGCGTCGTGCTCGGGGATCCAGCGCCCGTAGTGCTTGATGATCATTTCGGTATCGACGTGGCCCATTTGCTGGGCGACCCAGAGCGGGTTTTCGCCCCTCGACAACAGCGTTGAGGCGAAGGTGTGCCGCGTCTGGTACGGGTTCCGGTACCGGACCTCGGCGTCCTTCAGGACGTGGGTCCAGCAGTTGACGCGGATCTGCTTGTCACCTGTCCAGGGCTTTCCGTTCCACGGGCAGGTAAAGACCCTGCCATGCGGCATTAGCGCCGACCACTGTTTCTGCGCCTCCAGCGCTGCTCGCGCGCTCGGCAGCATCATGACGTCCCGCGTGCCGGCGTCAGTCTTGGTCGTCTTCTCCGTGCGCACGACAACAGCCTGGCGCACACGGATTAGCGCGGCGTCGAAGTCGACGTCCGCCCACCGCAGGCCGATCAGTTCGGACGTGCGCAGACCGGACCAGAACGCGAACTGAAACAGGTTGCGCGCCGGCCCCTCGCAGGCCGCGAGGATAGCCGTGATCTCATCCAGCGAGAATGGGTCCACCTCATAGGTGGATTTTCGCTTCGTCCTCGTGAGGATCTTGTTAAGCGCCAAGCGGTCGAGCGGGTTCGCTTCGATCAACCCGTCATTCAGGGCGTCCTGAAGAACGCTGTGCAATGGGCTAATGACGTTGCGCGCTGTCTTGGCGGTGCAGTCCATGGCGCCGATCCAGGTGCGCAGGGCGGCTGGCGTAACCTCATCCACCGCCAACCGACCCCATTTCACCTTGAGGTTGTTGTCGACGATCTTGCGGTAGCCATGCAGCGTACTGGGGGACATGGCACCGCGCTCTACCGCTGCAGCGCAGTCCTTCATGAAATCGCCGAGGGCATCGAAAATCAGGCGCTTCTGTGTGCCCTTCGTCAGCGACTTCGCATGCTTGCTGTCGGGGAAGTACGACGC
The DNA here is from genome assembly GCF_039710735.1 of Cupriavidus sp. DL-D2. Lineage (NCBI taxonomy): Bacteria > Pseudomonadati > Pseudomonadota > Betaproteobacteria > Burkholderiales > Burkholderiaceae > Cupriavidus > Cupriavidus sp. DL-D2. The sequence continues at coordinate 4,017 of NZ_JBDKXK010000005.1, forward strand.
ATAGTCGAAATCGCCGCGCGCGATGGCGTTCAAGATCTCGCCCCGTAGGCGGGAGGCGTATTTGAGGTTGGCTGGCGTCGCCTCCAACTTCAGGGACTCGCGGCGCTCAATGCCCCGGTATTGGAAGCGGACGCGGATCGTCGACCCCGTTGCGCCGTCCCGGACTTCGATACCTTCGTATTTGGCGTGCTGTTTGCCACCCATTCGTCTACCGCCTCTGTGTTGATCCAGATGCGGCCGTCTCCGGCCGTCTTCCACTCGCGCCCCTCGGCCCAAATACCCCCGCGGCGCTTGTGCATCACGGAGTCTCGGGTCTCGCCGGACATTTCGAGGTACTTCTCCAAGCGGACCCACTTCATACCGGCCCCCCGATCCAAGCAGCAGCCGGGTCGCGCCGCGGGGTCCAGTTGGCCGCCCACTTGGCGTGGGCATTCATGATCTCCGCGCGCGCGAGTTCAGCGACGTCCTTGTCCAGTTCGGCCCGACTTCTGCTTCTGCAGCCCATCGCGTACTTGGTGATTGGCCTTGGCATATCGGGCAGGGTGCCAAGAGCATACGCCGGCTGACCGTTTCGCCAGTCCGCGACGTATAGGCGACCTTCATCCCGCAACCTTTTGACGACGGCCATCGAGCCGCACAGACCGATATCGATTCCCCTGTCCAACTCGGGGCGCGTCAGACCGTGGGCTCCAGCCTTGGTAAAGGACTCGACGGCTGCCTGCAACAATCGATCAAGCTCTTCACCGATAGCCGCGCGCCGCCTGATTCGGTCAGCGCCATCGACTGTCTTGCCCGGCTCCGGACGTCTCCTCTTCGTCATGTCCTACTCCTCCAGATTCATGGCTTGCGCCACTTCTTGCTTGATGGCCAGGCGGACGGCAGTACCCCCGTGCCTGGCTCCCATCTCGTAACAGCGGTCGTGGTCGAGTCCCTTGCACTCGTCGGGCGCGACCGCGATATGCGCAGGGGCGTCGAGCGCTTCAAGAATCCTTTCTCGCTCCACAGCGTGCGCCGCTGCCATGGCATTGATCAATTCGGCCAACTGGCCTGTCATCTTGGAAAGAGTCGCGGCAATGTCCGCGCGTACGTACTCGACGCCGTCAGGCACTGGTGCGAGGCTGACTCCAGCGCCGCCGATGTAGATGCGCTCCTCGGCGGGGTTGTCGTCTACGGGCGCCGAATCGATCGCCACATTCAGGCAGTGCGCGATGTAGCGCGCGGCGGCGACCTTCTTGTCGATCGAGGCGAACTCACCTTCCACGGAAAGCCGGACATCCGGCAGCAGGCGGGCGTGCACGACGTCGCCGCGCTCGTCCGCCAGCCAGTGACCGGTTGCCAGGCTTTCCATGATCAGTGGCCGCAGTGCGGCGTTTCCTCGTCCACGATCTCTGCGCCGCAGCCGAGGCAGCGCTTCGCATGCGCGGCGTCGTCTTCGGACAGAGAGATGTCGGGGGTGATCCAATCGATCAGGTCAGGTTTGGCATCCATGGTGTTTCTCATTTGTGTGCGAATCGCACATGTGTTAGCCAATATGGCGAAGAACAAACGCGTAAGTGAGCAGAGCCAACACCAGACCATAGGCGCCGCCGGCGAGATACTGTCTGGCGCTATCGTTCACAGGTAGCCCCTCGACTCCATCCAACGGTCCTCGCGTATTGCGTCAGCGTGGTCGCAGCGATAGCCTTCCTCGCGAACACGCCACGCGCGCAGGGCAGCGTCCGCGAGCTCGTCGTCGTCCAGGTCATCGACGGACACCGGTTCGTCGGCATCGGCCTGTTTGACGATCTCGGCCTGATGGACAGAGAACGATTCAGGCTCGGGCGGCGAGGCGTTGCCCGAGTAGCCGGCGTAGTGGTAGCCGAGGACCGTTACGGTATGGCCGTCGAAAGGGAAGGTGAGTCGAGTGAGGTTCATGCCTGGCTCCTACAGCGGCAACTTGATCTGCCCGCGTTGGACGTGAGTTGCCAAGATCCGCAGGTAGCCGACTGCCTCCACCAGAAGAGCGGCAACATTCCCCGGCGGGATCTCGAAGGACTGTTCGATCACCAAAGGATGCGCTGCCTCCTGAGGCTTGGCGGCGACTTCAGGTGCACGCTCATCCAGCCACGCGCGCGGCACGTAGTAGACCGGCTGCTCGCCAGCGCCCGCGATGTTCTCCAAGGGGATGCTGTTCGCCATGCACAACTGCAGTTCCTTGGCCTTGTCATGCGGCGAGGACAACTTAAGCCGGGTGAGCGCCTCGCTGGGCGGGACGTGCGATTCCCCGCCGCGACGCGCGATGGCGCGCGGGCCGGTTGCAGCCCCTTTGCGCCAGACCATTACTGCCACCTTGCGCCGGCCGGTCGCGCCGTCGTACGTCTTTTCACCGGGTGCGTGAACGATCCCGGAGGTTTCCAGGTGGCGGAGTGCGTTGGTGATCATGGCTGGCTTGTGCTCCGGCATACGGTGGGCAAGCGCGCGCACATTGAAGTCCTGGGGAAGCTGTTCAAAGTGGTGCAACATGATGGCGCGCGCGCATTCGATGTACTCGGGCGTTCTTCTTTCCATGGTCTCTCTCTGTCAGGGGAGGGGATCAGGCGGCCTGCTTGTGAAGGGCGGCCTCAATGTGGCGCGTCAGTGCAGCACAGATGAGTTCGAAATCACCTTCGTGATACAGCTTGGCGGCCTTGTCCGTAGCTGCGTGCTTAAAGCCGAGGGTCGCTAGGCCCTCAGCAGTCAGCGCGATCGGCGCCAGGCGCTCATTGATCTGACCGAGGCGGAGCGTGGGGGCGCTGGTCGGAGCCGTGCTGGTAGACGCGATCCAAGGCGGGGTCGACTTACCAGTGTCGACGGCAGCGGCAGCCGGAGCGGCAGACGTCGAGATAGGAGTGGGCGCCCCACCAACGTTTCCCGCTGCTGCCTGCGCCGCCTCGTCCGCCTTGCGCTTTGCTTCCTTCTCGTCTTCCTGCCGCTTGTGCTCCGCAATCCGCGTCGTGACGGCCAGTTGAAAGTCCTCGGCCGGTTTCTGAATCAGCGTCTGTAGATCGCGGAACAGGAACGCATGCTCGGCTTGCGGCTTGTACCAATCCAACTTGGCGCGCAAATCCTTGGCGGCGGCATCGGCGGCGATCTTGCCGTTAGCCAGCGCAGTGTCGAGCTTGTCGTAAAGGCTGGCGATCGACTTCAAGCCCTTGATCGCGCCTACGAAGTCAGGTGCCTGGACAACGATGCTCACCTCGCGCAGTTCGGCATTCAGCGCGGCGACGTGGTCGACGTACTTCTGGCGGCGCTCCGCGACGGCGCTTTCTTTGATCTGCTTCTTGCGCTGCTCGACCAGCCTGTCGAGCGCGAGCCGCTTGTCGCGCAATTGCGCCTTGATGTGGTCGACTGTTCGCATCAGTTCGTCGATGCTTGCAGTCTGTGCGATGGCGGCGTTCTTCGCGAGTTCGAGACTATCCTCGGCCTCCTTGCAGAACTTGACGGTCGCGTCAGCCTGCGCGAAGTCCTCGTCCGTCTTTAGCTCGGTCTTGATGTTCGCGATGAACGTCTCAGCGGCAGACCGGAAGGCTGGCAGGTTGCTCGTGATGACTTCGCCGCGTATCTGAACAGCCAGCGCCGGCAGCGCCATGATCGCATCGGCCTTGGGCTTCTCGGGGATGTGGACGGGCACGTATTCGGCGAGGTCCCGTTCGAACTGCGCCCAGCCGGCAACGATGCGCTCTTGCCATGCCTGGTCGGGAAGGACCTCCATGTATTCCATGTTCTCGCCGGTGCCGTCGGAAACTGTGAAGATCACGCGATGGGCACCGTGCACAAGCATGATTTGCTGGCACTGAGGCTGGAATTCTTCCGGCAACACCTTGCCCCGCACCGAGGCGGCCAGCGCCTCGTTCCATTGCTTGTGCTCGAAGGCAGTTTCGTCGTCGAGCGTCAGTCCGTCACAAGACGCCGACAGCAGGCCGAGAGACCGCGTCACCGGGTACAAGTCCTGGCCGATGACTTCCTCGATGATCGGGCGAGCGAGCGCTTCGACCTCATGGCCGTAGTCCAGAATGTTCGTCTGTACCCAGTCGCTGAACTCCTGCGGGGTGCCCGTGTGCTTCATGTGAAGCAGTTCGTTACGCTTGACCTTCGTCGAAATGCCAAGCATGGCGGCGGCTTCGCTGGCGCCGAACTTCGTGAGTCGGAACTGCTTCCACTCATCCGATCCCTGGATCAAGGAATGCGTTTCGCGTTCAGTCATTTTCATGGCTCCAGGCGTCGATCGCGAGCTTTTGGCCTTCGGAGAGCTTCATCTTGGTCTCGATCATCGCGATGAGCTCGGACGGGCCCTTCTTCTTTTCAATGATCAGCTTTCGCCATTCCGGGGACTTGTTCTTAAAGTCCTCTTCGCTGCAAGGCGGGATAACCTTGCCTTCCGTCTTAGGAGCGTCGCCGCTGCCGGCGCTCTGCTCCGCCTTGTTGTCCATTACCGACTTCCAGGTGGCTTCGCCGTCCTTGATGGCGCCGTAGATGCCGCGCAGGTCAACAAGCTCGGTCGGCGAGCAGTTGTCGAGGGCGTGGCCGAGATAGGCAACCAGGTCGGAAGCCTTGACACCGATGCCGGCAAAGGCGTCGGCGATCTTCTTGCGCTCGGAATCGGGATCGCGGGCAGCTTCGTCCATGCGCACGGCCTTGATGATCTCCTCGGCCTCGTCCTGCATATCACCAGGGATGATGCGCAGGCCGAGGGTCCGAATGGCTTTGGAAATCTGGGCGGCCCGCTTGTTCAGCAGATCGTCGTCGTTGGCGGGGACGGTATAGGTCGCCTTGCCGTAGCTGTTTTTGCGCATGGAGATGAAGCTGCCATCGTCCATCGGCTTGGAACGCTCGACCGTCTTCGATACGCGTACGTCGAGCGGGTAGGTGAGGTTCGATTCGAGATCGGTGACCGAAACGCGGTGCACTTCCTTGCCGTCGTCCTCGAAGATCATGGTCGTCTCGACCAAGACGTTCGTCATGCAACGCAGCGCCACCTCGACGAACCGGATGCCCAGACCCTCCACCCCTTGGCCGATCGGCTTGCGGTAGTAGGCGCTCTTGTTGTGGGCGAACGACGGCCGGCGGCATTCGCGCAGGAGCGTCTGACGGACTTGGTCCCAGTCGCGCGGACGTTGCATGGCCATGACATAGCGGGCTTCGACCATTGCCTTTGCCTGTGCAGCAACGGCGGTCGAGGCGGTTTCGACCAGTGCATGGGTGGTGGATTGGGACCCGAATTCGTTACGGGTAGCCAGGGCGGTTCCTGTAGTCATCTTCTCCTCGCTGGTTGGTTGCTAACGTGCATGCACATACGTTAGCAAAAGAATAATGAGTGCGCAAGAGATATTCTGCGCCGCCGTGGTTGGGGCGGCGCCGGATTTCGTCAGTGGAGTTGGTTTATCGCGCTGCTGCGGGCGGTCAGCCAAGCCGCATGGCCCAGCGTTCCGAAGAAGCCGCAGTAGTGGCCTTTGAGGATGTAGAAGTCCAACGGCCCGTGGTCGATCGGAGCATCGACGAACGCAGCTCCGTTGATGAACTGGAACCTCTTCATGAAAGATTCGAGAATCAGGCCGATGTAGCTGCTATCGGGCTTGCGCGAGGTGTTAGCGCTGAGGAACGCCAAGTAGGCGAGCGCCATAGTGCGACCCTTCTCGTAACCGGCAAAGTAGTCGCCTTCAAGCGGGAGGCACCAGAAGCGGTAAGGGGAATTGACGTCGACGAAGGGGAGGGACAGGAATTCGGTCGGCGCTCGCATCTTCCGCGGCGCCGGCGCTGCCTGAACTTCGTAACGGCCAGTCTTGCGAATCGCGGGCAAGACTTCAGCCGTGACCCATTTACGGAATTGGCGGGCCTCGGGCTTGCGGCTGCGGAGGACGAGAGCGTAGAGGCCGGATTCGTTGATGATCGTGACTCGCTGATCACCGCCCAGGGTACTCACATTGTGAGTACCCTTTTCGTCGGCGTCTAAGATGCGTACGGCATTGAAGGCGTCTCGGTAGTCGAGCACCGTGCAGACATCCGAAGCGACGAACCAAGGAGATTCTTCGATCATGACGACCCGAACGTCGTGTCCCTCGTGGAAGCGGAAAGATAGTGTCGACATGTCACGCTCCCTGGCCAATAGAGCGGGAGCGGGGTGCCGTAGCAGCCGGCTGCTGGGAAAGACGCTTGGTATGTTCGATGTCAAACCTGGCTTCGCGAGCGCATTCGATAGCGCGGAAGAGGTCGAACTGATTGCGCGAGGGTGGGCGACGAGTCGATGCGTGCATGGCATTTCCTTGAGTGCGGTCTGTTACCGCCCTCCCGACGCCAATCGGGGTGGCGGACCGAACGAGGTTGGCGTGCCGGACTCAAGGAACCGGTGGGCCTTTCGGCCCCCTCGCCCGGCCCGCCATAGGGTGCCAAGCGTACGCAAACAAAAAAGCCGCGTGCTGATGCGGCGCGGCTTGTTGCGCCTTGAGAATTCCGGGACGCCAATCCCGAATCGCTGTTGTCTCAGCGATGAGCAAAGGTTAGCCACGAGGCGCACACGTGTCAAGCAGCATTTTATGCTAACACGTTAGCAACACGAAACGCAATTGCCCTCATCGTAGAATGTTGCAGCTAGGGAGATAAGAACATGCTGACCTTTTTGTTCTTTGCGGCGGGATTGGGGCTTTTGCTGATCTGCGCATGGGCGCTTTTCAGGAAGCGGGTGCGGTCAAGCGCAGTGATACTGGGATTTTGCGCGGGCCTGATAGTGACCGCCGTCGGAGGTGGGCTAATTGCGTCCAGCCTGTCCGGTGACAACGGTGTCGAAGCAGCGAGGCGAGCCGAAAAGGCAGCGCAACTCGCCGCCGACGAGGCAGCATGTAAAGAGAACCCCAATTGCTGGGGCGCTCGTTTCATCGAGCAAGCCAGCGTGCCGTGTTCGCAAGCGATCGAACGCTATTCGAAGTTTAGTTTCCGATGGAAGGACACACCGACGGAAACGCGTTTTCCACGAGCTGCCTGGGAGGATGAGCCGGCTGGACGGATCGCATTCATTGGGGACCGCATTCAATTTCAAAACGGCTTCGGGGCCTACCAGGACATGAAGTACATCTGCTCCTACGATATACAGGGCGATCGCGTCATCAGTGCGCGGGTGTATGAGGGGCGCCTTTAATCATGGATGGCACCACCCAAGCCTTCGTCACCGAGATCGTGTCCCGCCGGATCGCCGAGAACTGGCTCTACTGGCTGCTGTTCCTGGCATCTTCATTCCTTGCAGCTTTCGCCGGGGCATACATCAAACGTCGCGCGGAGAACCTTGCGACACGTGATGATTTCGAAGAGCTGAAGCGGCAACTGCACCAGACGACAAGGCTGACCGAGGAGATCAAGACTGAGATTGGTCATTCCGAGTGGAAGGCTAGGGAAGTGAATGCGCTCTTACGTACCAAATTGGAGGAATTCACGGAAAACCTATGGTCTTCAAGTACTGCCTTATCCATGTATCTCCGCAAGGCATCAATCGGTGAAGCTAAAGGAGTTGATACCCCCGAAATGACCCGACTCCGCGCGCTTTCTGACCTGTATTTTTCAGAGTTTTCGGAAGCGTTGGAGGCGTACGACAAGCACTGCCGAGAAACCTATATCTGGGGAATGATTCGGAGCATTGAACATGGCAAGCTAAAGGGGCCTGAGAATTACGAGAAGAGTTGCGCGGCGGTAGCAATCACGATGAAGGGGTTCGAGGAACGAGTTCCAGTGCACGATGCCCTCAGAAACGCGCTTGGTACGTTAGCTGCGAAGCGAATGCAGTCCCTCCTTGAGGAGGGGCGCATCAAGACTAAGTCGCTCTCCTAGCAAGTTCCAAGCAGACACCTACCACGCGCTGGCACTCCGCCACATCAAAATGCCCGATGTGGCATTCGTCGACGCTGGCGATGCCAAGTTGCCCGGCCAGCCACTTGTAAGCCTCCGTCCGCGTCATGTGCCCGCTCTACCAGATCGGGTTGAAGACCTGTTTTGCCTGGCCGCGCGCTTCCCGCGTCGGCCCATCGGCCAGCGTCCCGAGCGGAATGTTCGTGAACGGGTGTAGACCGACGTACGCGCCGCAAAGTCGGTTGCCACACAGGAATGCCCATGGCCATTCCCCGAACGGCTTGCCGTATATCTCGCTGTTGTTGACGATCGAGACACGGGCGCCGCAGTACGGGCAGTGCGTCGGTACGGGAAGCGGGCTTTTGACGCGAGCGACCGCTTTCGGGCAGGGGTTCGAGGGCGAGAGGGCTGTCATATGGTCTTTTTCCGTGCTCGGTATGCCTTGGTCAGACCGAAATCAACAGCATGTCCCCGGCTACGAATGATCTTCGCGAGTCGTACGCGCGCGACGTGACTGGACGTCGCCTGCCTGGACAGCCCTAGATAGCTGTTTGCTGCAGCGAAGACATCGCTATCGGGCATCTGCGCTAGCCGTTGCTTGCCGACATTCATCGTCCGTGGCCGCGTATGCCGCGCCCATGGCCTGATCACTTGACCGACAAAGTCGATGCCGCGGTCGATTGGTTGCAGGATCGTCTTGGACGGATTCAAGCGGGCGTTAAGCCGTGCCGGCAGGAATGCTTCGATGTCAGAGAGTGCAGCGTTTAGCCATTGCGGAGACTCATGCAGCAATACGAAGTCGTCCACGTACCTGATGTAGTGGCGAGCGCCGATTCCATGCTTCACGTGCTGATCTAGGACGTCAAGGTAGACGTTCGCAAAGAACTGGCTACTGAGATTGCCGATCGGTAACCCGAGATGCGCGGGTTGCTCCATCAGCCGTTTGTGCGGCGGCACCAGATTCAGCATTGCTGGGTCGCCTCGGTAGGCGAAGTCTTCCCGTGGATCGTGCATCAGCACGATCTCGGTCAACGCGCGCCAGAATGGCTCGGAGATCTTCGCGAACAGCAACTCGCGCAAGACGCGCTTGTCTATGCTGACGAAGAAGTTGGCGAGGTCGCACTTCAGGTAGAACGCGGGCCGTGACCAGTTCTGCGTGATCGATCGCACCTTTCCTTCGAGCCGCTTTGCGGCGTACAGCGTGCCGCGCCCTTTGATGCAGGCGCAAGTGTCGGCGATGAAAGATCGCTCGAACCGAGGTCCGATGCGGTTGTACAGGAGGTGGTGAACGATACGGTCGCGGAATTCTGCTGCCCACACCTCGCGCGGCTTCGGTCGCGTGATGACGAAGCACTTCGACCGGCCCGGAATGTATCCGCCGCCGGACAGTTCGTCGTATAGGCTGCGTAGATTGCTCTCCAGATTGAATTCGAAGGCGAGAGCACTCGAACTGCTGCGCTTCGTGCGCCGGCAGTCGAGATAGGCTTCGACAAGCTCGATGAAAGAAAAGGGGGCGCTTTCGTTCCAACCTGCGGACGGCTCGGGCGCGCAACTCGTTGTTCTGGTTGTTGTTGTTCTGGTTGCCGTTGTTGAAGTTCTGATACCAAGCCCAGCCGGAATGTTCGTGCTATCTACGTCGCCCGTCCGATTGCTCAGTCGGGAAACTGCGCCGGACCTCATCGCACTCTGGCGACCGGTTTCCGTTGTGCGCATGGCGGTGGCCTCGTGAGCCAGCGGCACGACCAGGTTGAAAGATCGCTCAGTCATGACGGCCTTGACCTCCATGAAGCGGGCGATTTGCGAACTTTTTCCAGCCGTTGGCCTGTTTCCCAATCCCGGTGGTTAGCTCGATCGCGTTGGCATACCCCTGCCTCGAGATCAGTCGCTTGTCCATACAAAGGCGCAGAAGCAATTCGATCACCTGGAGGCGTTCAAGCAATTCTTCCAGGTGTGGCGACTTGTCGGTTGCCACGTTGGCACGGAACACCAGCGTCATGATCTCAATGCACTCGACGTTGATCTTCTCGCCGATGTTGCGTTTGAAATCGCGGGCCATGTTCTTGACCAAATCGGTGACAACATCCAAAAGACTGTATGCCGCCTTGTAGATCGGAAGTTGGGTGTGCAGAGCCACGGCGGTTCAAATGGTTAAATTACTGAAGGAATAAACCTGCGGACGGCTCGGGCGCGCAACTCGAGGCCCTGGAAGTTGCGGTTCTGGAAGCCGTCGTCGAAGTACTGATACCAAGCCCAGCCGGAGTTGCCGGCGCGAATCTCTCCAGACCAGTAGGCGCCTTCCTCGAACTCGCTCTTGAGATTTGCGAACAACAGCGCTTGTTCGCGGCGAGTCGGCAGGCCGCCAAGTTGCTCGTCAGCCCATTTGCAGGCATCAGGCCAACTCACGTCTTCTGCTTCTCCAGGCAGGAGGATTAGGTGATGGCTGAACGCGCCGCTCTCGTCGAGAGCGATGCCGGCATATCGTTCGCCAGGGTTGAGTTTGATGGTGGTGCCGCCGATAACAAACTCGCTGGCGGCCTGCTTCTCGAATGCCGAGATCATGTCGCCGAGTCTGGCGTGCTCGGTCTTGATTGCGTCAAGCGTGATCGTCATTTCTGGACTCCTTGTGAAATGGATGAAGGGTTAAATGGGCAACCTGCGGACGGCTCGGGCGCGCAACTCGTGGTTCTGGCTGCGGCTGTGCTGGCCGCCGTAGCCGAAGCCCTGATACCAAGCCCAGCCGGATTCGCGGTGGTGGACCTCATTGCTCCAGTACCAATCCTTCTGGAACTGGTCGCGGAAGTTGGCCCACAGCATGGTCTGCTCGACGCGGGTAGGGAGGTCGCCGCCGATCGACTTAGCCCATTCCATCTGGGCTTGCCACGTCGCATCTTCGCTATCGCCAGCAAGCAGGATGAGGTGGTAGAAGTCGCCATTGGCGTCGCCGATGGCACCGACGTAGATTTCGCCTTCGGAAAGCGGCGGGCGTTGAATTTGCTGCATGCGTTTCTCCTTGCGTGAAAGAAAAGGCGACGCCCGCGGGGGGAGTAGGGCGCCGCAAAAAGGGGGGTGGGGTTAGAAGCGGTACTTGAGCATCAGCGTGCTGGTGCTCTTCCAGATCGCGAACTGCGGGTCGTTGCGGGTCTTGTTGAAGTAGTGCATCAGGGCAAGGCTGAAGCCGTTGCGGCCAATCGAGACGCCGACAACCGGCGCAAATTGGATCGTCGACGGCGACGAGGCGGTCAGCGTCTGACCTTGACAAGCCTTGCAGGGCGGCACGTCGTAAATCGTCGCGTGCCAAGTCGGGCGATACACGTATGCGCCGGCTTCGACACCAAAGCGCCAACCGTTGAACGTGTAGGTCGGCTCCAGCGTCAACTTTGCGCCGATCGAATGTCCGTTCGCTACGTACCGACTCATGTGGTAGCACTCACCTACACATGACTTGGTTTGCGCGCTGTAATTGCTGTCAAGCGGCGTCGCCCACGCGTCGGAATGGACATTCCCCAGGTAGACGCCGCCAACGTGCCAATCCAGCCCCCACCGACCGCGCGTAACAAACGTGTCGGTCAGACCGATTTCGACGGCCGGGGCGCGCAGTTCCAGCTTGTGCGCGAAACCATCTTGATACCAAGTACCATCGCCGCGCGTGGTGTACTGCGCGACCCCGGCGCCGATCTCGAAATCCACGGCCTGAACCGTCGTGGTGGACGCGATGAGGCTCGCGAGGACCGCAAGAATGAGACCTTTTTTCACGTCGTCTTCTCCTAGGTGTCTCAGGGATTGATCTGCTCGGCCCTGAAGGCCGCTACGTCTTGCACAGCTGTGCGCATGGCCTCGTCGACCAGGCGCAGCACTTCGGCGCTGTCCTTGCGCGCCCACGCGGCCACGATGGCCGGGACAGTGGTCGCCGCGCCCTGGAACTCGTCAGCGATAGTCTGGATTGCCGCCGCGTCGCCCTTGGCCAACTGGACGTTGATCAGGTGCACCTCGTCCTCGGTCTGCTCGGCGTAGAACCGGTCGACAGCCTGATTGGCTGCGAAAGCGCGGTCTGCTGCTGCTTCGAAGTGGTTGTCGGTTCGGTTCATGGCTTATCTGTTTGCTAACGTATGTGCACACTGTAGCAAACGGATAACATGTGTGCAAGAACATTAGCAAAAGAAATCACAAGGTGATCAGTCCCGCTCTCGCGAAGTACGGGTCGAGTTCGTCAAAGAAACGCGCCGTCACGGCCTGCATTGCCGATTTCACGGTCGGCTCGTACCGCTGGATGGTCCGCTTGTGGACGCCGATTTTCTCGGCGATGCGTTCGCAGGACATGCAGCGCGCTTGGCCGAATTCGATGTGCCGACGCATCAACAGAAACCGCATGCGGTTGTTACGGATGCCGGTGGAGGTCGCGAGATGGTTGTCCAGGACGTGGTTCCCGGCCTTCCGTTCTCTGTCCTCCCACGAGTAGGCAGCCCATCCATAGGCGCTGAGCAGTTCCGGCAAGCCTTCTACGTGGCCACGAATCATGGCCGCCTGGGCGTGCTGGTCCTGAATGGTTAGATCGCCGTCGGCGCTCTTGTTTGTCGCGCTGGCGCCGGCCATTGCGCGCTGGGCGTCTGACACCTTGCAGATCGGTTGTTGGGGCAGGGCATAGGCCCAGCGCAGTACGGCATCCGTGTCCCGAAAAGCCTTCATGTTCTCTCCCGGTCGTTGTATTGGCGTTCAGCGGGCGCCGTAAAGTTGCTGAATAGTCCAGGCGAGGCAGTCGAGTTCACTCAACTTCATCACTTCCCACATGCGGCGCTGCCCGTGGATTCCGTTGAAGCTGCCTTGATGGCAGTCTTTGCACAGTGGGATCACGCAGAAATTCGGGCTCTTGCGGCCCGGCGTTCGACCTTCGAGGATGTGGTGTGCGTCGCTGGGCCCGGCTGCACCGCAGACGGAGCAATCCATATTCTTGACGCGATCGATGTGCCGCGACTCGGCTTTCGTGGCGGTTTTGCTCATGCGGCCTCCCACCGGAGTTTTCCCTGAGTGGGGTGCATGTCGACTCGGGGCCGGCTTGGGCAATTCCATGAGCCGCCAGCAGTCTCCGCAACTACGCGCCAGCCAGCTGCGCGCAGCGATGCACCACCTTCCTCGGGGAGGGTGTAAGTGATCAACTTGCGATACCCCAGAGCACGCGCCGCGCGCCAAGCGGCTGCATAGAGCTTCGAGCAGGCATTGCGAGTTCCGTCTGTGCAGACCCGGTTCACTTCCAAGGTCCAGCCATCGTCGAGTGCGCGCGCGACCGGCCGCCCCACCATGGCCACGCCCACTACGCGCGCCGTGTCTGCCACCGCAACGCAGAACTTGGTGCCGGTGACCGGCTTGTGGTGGCGGTGGTTCGCCGCGACGAATTCATTCGCCTCGGCGAAGCTGATCGGGACGATGCGCAGGCTCATCGCTCGAACTCCGCGAGCACTGCCTCGACCGCCTCCTCGGCCGCGCCAGGCTTCAGCGCTGGCCAGAGGTAGCGCTGCGCGTGCGGCGTGCGGAGGAAGGCGACGGCCGCCTGGTGAAAGTCACGCATGTCGTCGTCTTCCAGCTTCGCGTACGAGATCGAGCGCGGTACCGGAAAAACGCCACCCTTCGGCCCCGGCATCCAGTCGACGTGCCCGGCGCCGAGCTTCAGCCACAGGCGGAACTGTTCGAAGTCGGTGATGCGCTCCTGCGCTTCGAACACGCGCTGCTCCAGCGCCATATGAAAGCGATGGAATGGGCCGCTGCGCGCCTTGTGCGTGACGATTTCGACGATCTCGCCGGGCTCCATGTTGAACAGCCCGTTGACGAAACGCCGCCATTGCTTCTTGCCCTTCTCGCCGAGGCCGTCCACCGCGCCGAATAGGACACGGCGCGCGGCCTCTCGATCCGGCTGCGAGATCTCGGCCGTCGGCATGCGCACGAGGGTGATTTCACTCATGGCGCTTACTCGACGCGCGGCGCCTTAGCGCTGTTGCTGCGCCATTCGTGGCGTTCGTCCGGCTGTCTGATGTCGTAGCGTTCAACCTCACCGCTTGCATCAGACTTCGCCGTTTCAGCGAAGCCTCGCACCATCCAGCCAACGATGATGCCGATGGTGAACGTAGCAACGAGCGCCGCGATTACTACATGCAGTGCATCCATGACTCTCCTTACATCACAAAGGTTGTAAAGCGGATTTACAACGGATCGGTTGTGAAAAGCAGTTTTGCCGTCTGGCGCGCGAGCTCTTCTTCGAGATAGCGGCTGACTCGCGCTACTTCAGGATCGAACACATATGCGACCGACTCGTGCCCGAAGAACTCAGCCATCCAGGCATTTATCTCGGCTGCAAAAGCAGCCGGAAGGTTCGCGGCAACCTTGGGCGTGAGTTGCATCCGTGGCCGCTTGAGATCGAACGGCACGCGGACGACGCTCATCCCGAACAGCGCGGATGGAGCCGGATCCTTTGGCGGTTCCACCTTGCGAAAGACGGGCTCGCCAACCACGAACACGCTGGGCTTCTGCGACGGACACAAAGGAGACATGTCCGACCAAAGTAATTTGGTGAGGGCTGACAGCGATAGAACGTTCAGGTCATCGGTGATCATTTGCGTTTCCCAATCACGCGCCAAGCCGCGACATAGCCCTCCATCCAATTGGCATGCAGCACCGAGCCTTGCGGGTATGGATTGAAGGCGAAGCCGGTCGGCATCGCATGCATGCACATCGCCTTGCCGTGCTCGAAGGCGGCTGCGCCTTCCTTCTCGACTTCGGGGAGGGAGATCAGCGGCTCGGTCATGCGGGCTCTCCGCTGAACAGGCTCGCAGGCACCACATGACCGAGACGCGAAGCGAGCAACGTGCGCGCGTTGGTCTTGCCATAGGCCACCAGGCAGATTGGTGCGCCAGAATTGAAGCCGGCCCGACTGCCGTCCACGCGGTGGAAGTGCGGCCGGCCCTTGACGAACAGCACGGCATCGGCCTGGCCCCACACGCATTCGTAGAACATGGCCGTCTCGGTGCGCGCGGGAATCAGTGCGATGCCGTTGCCGTGCTCGGCCATGCGGCGCAGCCACTTCACAGCCTCGCGGCCAAACGGCGGGTTGCACCAGACGCGGCCGCCCCATTCCTGCGCGAGGCCATCTTCTTGGATGGTGTAGTGCCGGCTCGCGGTATCCCACGGCCGAATCACTGGCGCGCATGGGTCCAGATCAAAGGCCCCGAGGGGCGAAAGGATTTCCGGCGGCGTCAGCCATTCGTCGTTTCGCATGCGCGCAGACTGGTGTGCGGAAAGGCTCATGCCGGCTCCGTCATTTGATGGGCCGCCGTCACGGCCACGCCCAGCGCCGCCCACGCATGCGACTTGACGCCGTATGTCGGACCGGGCTGCTTCTTGGTTCCTTGCGGGCCGATCAGGTCGATCAGCGCCTGCCGCACGTTGGCGTCCTTCGCGCGCGGCGTCTTGCACAGGTGCAGCTTCACGTCCTGGCGGTAGACGCGCATGACGGCTTCTGGCGAGTGCCAGGCTTGGGTGAAGCGGCCTATCCACCAGACGGTCTCGAAGACCTCGCGGCCCACGGCCATGCCGTAGCTGGCGATCATCTCGATGGCGAGCGTGGTATCGGTGCGCGTCAAACTGACCCCCGTGACGTAGCTCAGCAATGCTGCATTCGGGAGCACGCCAGAAGCGATAGCCGCGCCTTCTGCCAGCACGCACCAGCCGCTCTCCGTCGTGCCGGGATCGATGGCGAGGATTCTCATTGGCCGCCCCGCATGCGCCGCGCGGCGATGGCCGTGTCCATGACGATCTTTTGCTCGACGCCATCGATGCGCGCGATGATCTCCAGGCCGGTAAAGTTGCCGACCCAGCCGAGCCACTTCACGGACTTCGCGTCGAGCCGCACGTCCAGGCCCTTAGCCTTGAACTCGCGCGCGGCGGCGCGGATGATCCGGTCGGCCGTGTCCGGCTTCCGGCCCTTGCCGACGAAGTGCTGCTGGAAAGCCTGCCCCATGACGAAACGGACAGTGGCGAAGCGCTTGCTGAATTGGTCGTGGGATGGGTTCATGCCGACACCTCGTCTTCCAGTGCACGGCCGATGATGCGGAGTGCTTCCCCGATGTCGTCCGCCGATGCGTCGGGGTACTTCGCCCGCAGCCAGGAATCGAGGGTGCCGGCGGCGCGCTGTTCGCGAAGGGTGTCGTAGTCCAAGTCGCGATAGTTGTCCTCGCCCACGTACCAGAGCGAGAACAGACCATTGCAGTTGTCGAAGGCGTACCAGTTGGAATTGCTCCAGCGCGCGTAGCTCATGCGTACCTCGCAAACGGAGCGCCCTCGGCGCGGTGCCAGTGCGAGAAAAGGTAGGCTTCGTAGCCGCGAATGTCGCCCTTGTGGCGATTGCGCTCGACTTCCTTCTCGCTGACAGTTGGCGCCCAATAAACGATCTCTCCGGCGATGTCGCGGCCCTTGCGAATCAACGCGGACTCGGCGGCGCGATTGGCGATCTTCGTCAGCTTGTCTGCTGTCGAGCCAAAGCGGCCAACCAACTGGGCAAGCGTGAATTGCTCGCCGGCGCTGGCGATCAGCGCATCGACGATTTCGATCTGGCGGACGGCTCTCGCGCGATCAGCCTTAGCGGTTCTCATCACTGGGGACGGCATGCGGCGCTCCTCTCCTGTTCTTGGAGTTCGATCTTGATTTGAGTGGTGGTGACGAGACTCGACGCGTAGTCGATCCTCATGGACATCGTTTCGCGGCGGAGAACCGCGATGTCCTCCCGTACTGCTTCGCAGTCGGCCAGAGTCAGCGGACTGGAGTACTCGAGCTTTCGCGCGAACTGGCGGAGACGGTCGAGTGGCATCGTGCGACCGCACCGGACCTGGTGCGTGTGGTAGGCGTCGACAATCCCCTCAATGGCCGGGACAGTCGCGTACCAGCAGCCGTCGTTTCCGTCCTTGAAGATGGGCATGCCCTGCGCGTTGGCCGTAACAGTGCCGGTCTGCTCGATCTGAGCGATGACAGCCTCCAGCGGGCCGAACACGGCGGCGACGCGCCACGGCTGCGTGCGCAGCGTTGCGGTCATCGGACTCACAGGGCGGTGAAGCTTGCGACGGGGTCTCTTATTGCCTGGCATGACTCTTCTCAACGACGACCGTCCGCCCACGCGAGCCGAGATGCCTCTTGCGCAGCAGGAAGACGTTCAAACTTCTTGCACTCGATCTCACGATCGAATGGGCGAAACTTCCCGGCCTGGGTGTCCAAGTCGCAATGCCCATAGCCAAGCCGCGCCATCGCGGGTTCGGCTTTGAGGTTGCAGTGTTGGCAAGGAAGACAGGTCGGCATCAGATAATAGCAATACGAAACGCTAACACGTTAGCATGATAGTCAAAAAGAAACGCCTTGTGGGCGCTTTTCGTATCCCCCTGTTGCGAGCGGCTTAGGCGCGACGCCGAAGAACAGCTTGAACACGCGTTCGTACTCGCCCTCATTGCGCCGGGAGGCTGCCGACAGTTCGCGCTCCATAAGCGCCTCATCGCCGTGTGCCTTGATGACGCGTAGCCGAAACCAGATGTAGTGCTCGCCGTTTTGCTGCTCCAGGCCGTGCCGCTTGGCCATCGACGTGACGGATTCCGTCGAGTCGGCCCAGTCGGCGGAACTGACAGACGCACCACCACTTGGCACGGGCGTGACCGGCGGCGGCGCGTCCACCAATCCGACGAACTTGTCGATCTGGTCAGCGCTACGGAGGATCAGGTCGATCCCGTTGTACTTGGTCCGCTGGTCATTCAGGCCCATGTGGAATGGCGATAGGGCGCATCCATCGATCGCCTTGCGCAGATCGTCGACGGAATAGCCCGCCTTGAGCGCGCTCTTGATAACCTTCTCGCGCTTGGCGTCCAACTTCGATCGTGGCGAACCCATGACCGACTGCCAGTGGTCGAAGACGATATCCACCGGCCTGGGCTCCTGCTGTCTCCGTGAAGAACTGGCTTCGGGAGAGAGTCCCGGCGCATCAGCGCCAGCCGCGCCGCGAAGCGGTGGGGCGGGTATGTGTTGTTCTTCTGCCTTTTGGTTATTGGTTATTGGTTCTTGGTTAGCTTGCGATGAGGATGCGACCGGGTATGCGACCGATATGCGATTCATATGCGTCGTCAATGCGTCCTGTGCGCTGTTGGGCACCGGAATCTCCTCACCGCTACGGGATTCCTCGTAGACGGCCAGAAGGGCAGCCTCTGCGTCTCCCATATGTCCGACCGAAACCTGGTGGAGCAGCGAGGCTTGTGACCCGTATTTGCTTCTGAGTTGATGAAGGCGGCTCTTCAAGTTCGCCGTCACGCCGACCTTGACCGTTTCAGAATCGACACGCACCGCGTAGAGCGTTCCTGCCATCGGCATGTACTCACCGTTGCGATACCGTGTTGCGGCGCTCTTTTTGCCATTCGCTTTCGCCGTTTCAGCCCGCGCGCGATACTCTGCGATCACTCGGTCGCAGGTTTCGTTGCGATAGCCGTCCTCGCTCTTGGCGAACTTGAGCCGAAGCAATCGCTCAACGATGCGGCGCTCGTCGTCCGACTCGACGCCGATCTGGTCGCACAGCAGTTCAAAGTCCGATGGCAGCGGCTTCTCGGTGTCGTAGTAGACGTCCAGCATGTCCCGATAGATCCATCTGGATAGCCGACTCATGTTGACTGTCCCCGAGCGGAAGTCTCCGATGTGGAAGGGGTAGTAGTTCATTTGACCCTCCAAGCGACCGCCGGCGTGCCGCTTCTGCAGGGTTGGTCACTGGTGACTGGAATCATTCGATGCTCCATGCCTCTTTCTGCAATTAGGTCGGGCGCGCGCGGGCCGGAGGCATGCCCGCGCGGCGGTGGCCACCGCCTGCCCGATTGATCGGTGATGCAAGAATGCGACGCACACACGTATGCAACGTCGCACGTGGTCTAGGCAGGTTCCGTTCTTCGGAGTTCGGGCATCTGGTCGAGAACCTTGAACTCGGCAAAGGAACCTTTCGTCGCTTTTTCGAGGCGCTTCGCCAGATCGATGCCGAGCTTTCCCCGGCTGTGAGCGTTGCGGATCGTGTTCATGTTGGTGTCAGCGCGCTTGAGGACGGCCGCTCTGTAGTCGCGGCGCCGCTCTCTCTCGCCGGACGTGATGTCCGATCCGTTGATGCGCGTGGCTTCCAGCCATTGCAGGAGGTTCATGTCGCGTCCTTTCGCGTGTGTATTGAATGCGCTAACAGTTTAGCATCGGTAACGGGTTATCTAAGCGAACATGCGTTGACAGCGTTACGGGGGCGCATACAATAGCGAAATGGACATCAAAACTATCCGCAAACTGAACGTGCGCCTGCTGGAGCGGGAGATCGGCAGCCTTTCCGCCTTGGCTCGGAAGGTCGGCTCGACTCAGTCATACCTGTCTCAGTGCGTTGGCGCGTCAGGAATCCGGTCGATCGGCGAGGAACTGGCGCGTCGGCTTGAGCACGCCATGGGCAAGCCGTATGGTTGGCTCGACGAGGCTCACACGGACGAGGGTGAAATGATGTTGGCGCGCAAGATCTACGACCGACTGCTTTCGGTCAGCGGGGCGAAGAAGCGCGCCATAGCGGAGCTATTGGACATTCGCGCCGACGACGAGGACGTCGTCATCGAAGAAGCAGAGCAACACCAAGGAAAGGCAAAACAACGAACGGGACGGGTCATTACCCTGGAAGACGATGGAAACAAGAAACAACGACGTGGTCAATGAAGATATGGAATCCCTGGAGCAACTGGTCCGGGATTACAAGGAGGGACGTATCAGAGGTCTAGTTCTGACCTATGAGAGAGACGACGGAAAGCCCGTTCACAAGGTGATGGGTGAGTATGCAGACGATCTGACGGCGGCAGCCAGCCAGGTGAGGAGGCTTGATTTGGCATTGAACCGCCATTTTTTTAGCGACCATAGCTAACACGTGTGCAAAATGTTTGCGTATATGCGCCGTGTTTGCTAATATTTGGTTAGTTTAGAGACTGGTCACCCAGAACAACATGAATCGCCCCAACTAGAGCCCGGCATCCCCGGGCTCTTGGCGTTTCTGGACACCAGATTGTACGCGGAGCCCAAATGCGAAAAGCCCCACCTGTGTGGGGCTTCTTCTTGTTGTCGACGGTTTCTGGCGCGGGGCAGAGGCAACCCCCGGGCTCTACGGGATTAGCGCGCGACCCGTGCGCCAGGTACTTGGGGCCGCGCGCTGGATCTTCTTTTCCGGCACCGCCGCGCCGTCTGTCTTCTGGCGCTGGATACCGTGAGTTCGATGCTGTTCATAGGCGAGACTCCTTGTCGGGTTGGCTTGTCAGCGCGTCGCTAATACATGTGCTGTTTGCGCGAAATATAGCGCAACGATTAGCAGAACGCAAACAACTTTTCTGTGACAAGCCGTTTCGGTGTGTTGCAGAAGCCTCAGGGGAGGGCGGGAGAGTGCTGGCGAGGCTGGTTGATCGGGCGCACTTTGCCGCCGACGGCTTGCCCGCTTTCCCTTGAGGCTGCATGCGCCGCTCAACCGGGAAGGTCTTGCCCGGCTCCCCGGGCGCCAATGTGGGGAGACTCCTATCCGGCATCGCTGGCATGCCGCACGAGACCATGCTAGTCCGCGGCGAACAGCGCAGGACTTTCAGGGGCCTGTGTAGTCGGATGTGAGCGAGCGCAGGAATGCGCGGCGCTGGTGGAAGCCCAGCAACCTTCGCGGGCTTGGCCGAGTGGCTAGGCTGCAGCCTTCCAAGCTGTCCACGCCGGTTCGAACCCGGCAGCCCGCTCCAGATTCCTTAACCCCAAGCGGGGCCGTGGCCGCACACGCAGGTGTAGCCTGCCTTGCCGAAGGTTGATTCTCCGCTGGGATATTGGCTGCGGTGATCGCCATCGATCTTTTCCGGGTCGTCGCGGAAGTAGTCATCCTTCTTGCGGCGATTCTGGAAATGCTCCTTGTCGCGATACACGAGCATCGCGCGGGCCGGGCACCGAGGGCAGTAGAGATGTACTCGGATTGGGTTGTTGTCCATGACGACTCCGATGTATTAGGCGGCGACCACGTCGAGATGCTTGCCCAAGACGGCAAGCGCTTCGGCGATGCGGTCGATCTTGGTGGTGTGCTCCAGGTCGATAAGGCGATTTACTTCCTGCTTCGTCGTGCCCAGGCGCTCAGCCAGGTCGATAGGCCGCACGTCCTGCGCCAGCATCTCGTTCAGAAGTAGAACCTTGGCCGCAACGCTGGGAGGAAGCGCAACAAGGCGCTCCCCCTTTCGAGCCTTAGACGGTTGCGGAACGGCGCGCTTGTCATCGAAGTAGAAGTCCATAGCGGTTAGAAGCGCGTCGGCGGCCATATCGAGCGCCTCCTCTTCGGTATCCCCTTGAGTGATCGCCTCGGGAATATCGCGGAAGGTTACGACGAAACCGCCTTCGGTTGCCGGTGCCAACAGTGCCGGATATTGCATGGTGTAGTCCTCAGTATTTGGTGTGCGATGCAAGCGAGTGGGACAAGCCCCTTTCGGGGCCGTCCTCACTTCAAACCGAGTTGTTTTCTGATCGCCTCAACTGTGCCGGTCTTCAACTCCTTGGCATGTCTTGGCACCACCGTTTGTTGACCGTTTAGCGTGACCTTCAGGTGTTTCTTGCCCTGCTTGAAGGTTGCGCCTTTGGCGGCTAACTCACGGACAAACTCACTTTGCTTCACCGCACCTCCGTTGTTTGTTGCGATGTATGTATGGTAATCAAAAACGATTACCAGCGCAAGGATTTTCGTAATCTTTTTTGTGTACCATTTTTGCGGCATAGCTCAGCGGTAGAGCGTGGGGCTCATAACCCCGAGGTCACCTGTTCGATTCGGGTTGCCGCAACCAGTTGTCTCCTCCCGCTCGCTCGAAAGGGCGAGCCCTCCCGCCTCGGCGGGTTTTCTATTCCTGAGGTGTGCCCATGGGTGGCGAAGCTTCGATGCGTGACGTGCGGCCGATGGAACGCCTTCCGCTCGCATGAGAGTCAGCACAATCCCCGGCGACCCGGGATATCGGAGCGATTGCTACGGCTGGCGCGTGACGTTGGACGGCCGCGAGCGCCGCGACGTGGTCACGGCTGATGAGGAAATCGGCATCGTGACGTTTGTGCAGCGTGACCCCTACGGCCGAATCATGGTGAAGGACGGCAGAGTCGTCCACCGCCGGGATGTGGGTATCGTGAAACTGGAGCGGATGTTGGATCGCCAAGACCGAGCGTATGCCGAAGAAGAAGCCGCCAGAAATCGCGCGAGCCTCGCGCCCCATGCCGCCGAGCAACATGGGCGAATGGGACGGAACGCGATGGGGTCCGCTCTACGTGCCGGTCCCTGCGCTGAATGACTGGGTGCACTCGAACATCTTGCGAGATGGCGCGCCGCTGCATAACCCAGACCACGATCACCTGTTCCATGCCGATATCGGCTACCTGTGGGCGGGTGAGCCGAACAAAAGCAAGATGCGCCAGATCATCGGCCAGACCGAGGAGCTGGTCTTCCGGGTGGGGAGGTGGCAGCGCGGGCGGCAAGAGCAGCAGCTATCGGAATGGTTCGGCCGCGTGCCGGGCTGGCTGATCACGCTCGACGCGTCGTACTGCGCTTCGTGTACAGACGCCGAGTTCTGCGCACTGCTGGAGCATGAGCTGTACCACATCGGCCACGACCTCGACGACTTCGGGTCGCCTCGCTTCACGCAAGAGGGATTGCCCAAGCTGGCAATGCGCGGTCACGACGTGGAGGAGTTCATCGGTGTAGTGCGCCGGTACGGAATCGGTCGATCCGATGGTGCGCTTGCCCGGCTGATCGACGCCAGCAACGCCGCGCCGGAGATCGCCAAACTGAACGTCGCCCGGGCATGCGGGACATGTCTGGCACGCGCCGCATAGCTTTTACTCCACTTTTACTGATCCCCATATGGCAACGCTTAACGAGGACGTGAAAGCGTTCATCGTGCAGGCGCTGGCGTGTTACGACACCCCGAGCCAGGTGGTGGACGCGGTCAAGGAAGAATTCGGCATCGAGGTGAGCCGGATGCAGGTGCAGGGATACGACCCGACCAAGGCGCAGGGAAAGGCCCTGAGCAAGAAGTGGCGGGACATCTTCGCTGCGACCCGCGAGAGCTTCGTCAAGGCTACCGCCGAGATCCCGATTGCCACGCAGTCTTTTCGCCTGCGGGCGCTGGAGCGGATGTATCAGAAGGCGGTCGCGCGCGGAAACGTTGCGCTGGCCGCGCAGTTGATCGAGCAGGCGGCCAAGGAAACGGGCGGCATGTTCATGAACCGGCATCGCGGCGATGCACCGGACGAAACGCCGCCAGCGCCGAAGCGGTTCGTCTACAACGTGGTGGACGCGCGCCGGCCCGGGGATGACCCAGATGGGGATGATTGAAACGCTGCCGGACGGCATCGAGGCCACGCTGAACATTCCGCAGGCCAGCTTTCTGCAGATGCCGCACAAGTTCCGCGCCTACGTGGCCGGGTTCGGCTCCGGTAAGACGTGGGTGGGCTGCACGGCGATCGCTGAGCACTTCTGGGAGTGGCCGGGGATCAATCAAGGCTACTTCGCGCCGACGTACCCGCACATCCGCGACATCTTCTACGAGACGATGGAAGAGGTGGCCTTCATCATGGGGCTGCGCGTCGTCATCAATCAGGCGAACCACGAGGTGGCCGCCTATGAAGGGCGCAAATATCGCGGCACTGTGATCTGCCGCTCCATGGAGCACCCGCAGAAGATCGTCGGCTTCAAGATCGGTCACGCGCTGATCGACGAGCTCGACGTGATGCCGCTGATCAAGGCCGAACTGGCTTGGCGCAAGATCATTGCGCGGATGCGCTACAACGTGCCCGGCCTGAAGAACGGCGTGGACGTGACGACGACGCCGGAAGGGTTCAAGTTCGTCTACCAGCAGTTCGTGAAGCAGCTGAGCGAAAAGCCGGCGCTGCGCGACCTGTATGGGCTGATCCAGGCGAGCACGTACGACAACGCGGCGAACCTGCCGGACGACTATATCCCGTCGTTGCGGCAGAGCTACCCGCCGCAGTTGATCAACGCGTATCTGCGGGGCAAGTTCGTCAACCTGGCCAGCGGGTCGGTGTATCCCGAATTTGACCGTGTGAAGAACCACACGGACGATTCCCTGGCCGAGGGCGAGCCGCTTCACGTCGGCATGGACTTCAACGTGCTGCACATGGCGGCTGTTGGCTATGTGATCCGCAATGGCGAGCCGCGCGCGGTGACAGAACTGACCGAGGTGCGCGACACACCCGCGATGGCCAAGTTGCTGAAAGAGCGGTTCAAGGACAAGGGGCATCACGTCAAGATCTACCCCGATGCCAGCGGCCAGAACACCAGCAGCAAGAACGCGTCGGAGTCGGACCTCTCCATCCTGAAAGCCGCCGGCTTCCAGATCGAGGTGAACTCGACGAACCCGGCCGTCAAGGACCGGCTGAACTCGGTGAACGCGCTGATCCTGAACGATCAGGGTGCGCGCCGACTGAAGGTCAACACGCGGCTCTGCCCGGCGTACACGGAAGCGCTTGAGCAGCAGCCCTACGACAAGAACGGCGAGCCGGACAAGACGACCGGTCATGACCACGTGAACGACGCCGGCGGCTATCCGCTGGTCAAGATGTTCCCGATCGTGAAGCGCGTGACGCGCGTCACCAACCTCGTTATGTAAGCGAACCACATGGATCAGCAGCCAAACGTCCGCACTCGCTCGAAGGCGGCCGAGAAGATGGCCGCGAACTGGGCCCTGATTCAGGCTCTTCTAGGTGGCACTGCCGCCATGCGCGCAGCCGGCATTGAGTATCTGCCGCAGTGGCCGAACGAGGAGAAGAATGCATACGAGAACCGGCTGAGGACTGCGACGCTGTTTCCGGCGTTCGCGCGTACGGTGGAAGTGCTGTCCGCCAAGCCGTTCTCCAAGCCTGTCACGCTGGGCGACGACACACCGGCGAAGATCAAGGCTTGGTCCGAGGACATCGACCTTGAAGGCCGGAACCTGCACTCATTCGCGGCGGCTACGTTCGCTGACGCGCTGGCGGCGGGCATGGTGGGAATCCTTGTAGATTTCCCGACCGTCAACACCGACGAGGTGAAGACCCAGGCTGCCGAGGCGAAGATCGGTGCGCGCCCGTACTTCGTGCCTGTCACCGTCGACGCGGTGCTTGGCTGGAAGGACAAGCGCATCAATGGCGTTCGCACGCTGATGCAGCTGCGCCTGCTGGAGACGGCTGTCGAAGACGACGGCCCATTCCACGAGAAGGAAATCGAGCAGGTCCGCGTGCTGGAGCCTGGCCGCTGGGAGATCTGGCGCAAGAAGAAGGTCGACGGCAACAAAGAGGATTGGGTCAAGCATGATGAAGGCCCGACGACGCTGCCGAAGATCGCATTCGTGCCGTTCTACGGCAAGCGCGCGGACTTCATGATTGGCGTGCCTCCGCTGCTGGAGCTCGCGTACATGAACATCGAGCACTGGCAGTCCAAGAGTGATCAGCAGACCATCCTGCACGTTGCCCGGGTGCCGATCCTGTTCGGCAAGAAGTTGGACGTCGATGACAAAGGGGACGTGAAACTGGTGGTCGGCGGCTCTGCTGCGGTCACCTCGGACGATCCCGAGGGCGATCTGAAGTACGTTGAGCACACAGGCAAAGCGATCGAGGCCGGCCGGCTTTCGCTGCAGGACCTGGAGCACATGATGCGCCAGATCGGCGCCGAGTTGCTGGTCATCAAGCCAGGTAACACGACGATCAAGCAGACCGAGGCGGACAACGAACCCGCAATGTGCGCTCTGCAGCGAATGGCAGAAGATCAGGAGGATGCGCTCGACGCCGCGCTCCAACTGATGGCCGAATGGGTCGGTGAGCAGACCGGCGGTCACGTCACCCTGTACAAGGACTTCGGCGTAGCGTCGCTGTCCGAGGCATCGCTCGAGCTGCTGCGCGAGATGAACGTCGACGGAACGCTCTCGGATGAGACGCTGTTCGAAGAGACGCAGCGCCGCGGGGTCATCGGCCCCGAGCGGCAGTGGGGCGAAGAGAAGGAACGGATCAAGGCCAACGCGCCGAAGTTGCCGCCTCCAGCCCCCCACCCCAAACCAGCTAACCCGGCCTCAGCCTAACCCGCTGAGGCTTTTTCTTGCCCAGATACGGTGGATGCCGTAGGGCGCACCGCGGCGGATGCCGCACGAGCACAGGGCGGATGCCCCAAGGAAAGTCACCATGCCATTCAAGCACGACGACGCAGGCAACATCGTCCTTCAAGAGGTCAACGGCAAGAAGCTACCCGTGTTCATCGGCACCGACGGAAAGGAAGCGCCGTTCGATGGCGATAGCACGATCGCAACCATTTCCCGCCTCAATGGCGAAGCGATGGGTCACCGCCAGCGCGCGGAGACTGCGGAGTCCACGCTGAAGACCTTCGAGGGAATCACCGACCCGGCAGCGGCGCTCAAGGCCCTGACGACGGTGAAGAACCTCGATGAGAAGAACCTGATCGCCGCCGGGGACCGCGACAAGGCGGTATCCGAGGCGGTTCGAAGCGTCGAAGAGAAGTACGCGCCCGTCGCCAAGAGGGCGAAGGACCTCGAGGGGCAACTGAACTCGCACCTGATCGGTAGCGCGTTCAATCGCTCGAAGTTCATCGCCGAGAAGTTTGCCGCCGAAGGTCCGGCTGGCGTGGAGATCGCGCAAGCGCTCTTCGCTAACCGGTTCCAAGTCAAGGACGGGAAGGTGTTCGCAACCGACGCGGCCGGGAAGGAAATCTTCTCGCGCACCCGCCACGGTGAACTCGCCGACCCAGACGAAGCGATCGAGATCCTCGTGGATGCGTACCCGCACAAGGCGCACATCCTCAAGGGCTCGGGCGCGTCCGGTGGCGGCGCTCAGGGTGGCGGCGGTGGCGGTGGTGGCAAGCGCACGATCTCCCGTGCTCAGTACAACGCGATGAAGCCGGCCGATCAGGCCGCCGCAGCGCGTGACCAGAACACGGTGATCACGGACTGACAGTCCGCCCATCCCAAGCAATCCCCAGGCCGCCTAGAGCGGCCATTTTCTTTTAAGGGTCTACCCAAATGAAGAGCACTTTCTCGAAGCTGCGCGTGATGGCGCTGGCCGCGGTGGCGTTCGTCATCGCTCTCTACCCGATGGCGGTCGTGGCCAAGGCCACCTCTCGCCTGTTCGAGGTGATGCAGGACGCGGTCACTCGACCGCCGCAGTTCGGCGTGGCGGCCTCCAATACGCTGACCGGCCTGATTCCGACGCTGTACAACGCGCTGGACGTCGTGTCGCGCGAATTGGTCGGCTTCATCCCGGCAGTCACCGGTGACATGACGTTCGAGCGCGCTGCGGTCGGTCAGACGGTGATGTCGCCTGTCGTGGGTGCCTCGCAGGCTACCGACATCACGCCGGCCGTGACCCCGCCGAACGATGGTGACGCGACGGTCGGCAACATCCCGATGCAGATCACCAAGGCGCGCCGGGTGCCGATCCGCTGGAACGGCGAGGAAAAGCTCGGCCTCGACAACAACGGCGCCAGCTACAACATCATCCTGTCGAACCAGATCCAGCAAGGCATGCGCACGCTGGTGAACGAGGTCGAGGGCGACATCGGCGCACTGAACGTGTTCGCCTCGCGCGCCTACGGAACCCCGGGCACCGCACCGTTCGGTACCGCCAACGACCTGACCGACTCGGCCGGCGCGCTCCGCATCCTGGAAGAGAACGGCGCCCAAGGACTCGACTTCCAGCTCGTGCTGGGCACTGCTGCAATGTTCAACCTGCGCGGCAAGCAGTCGGTGCTGTTCAAGGTCAACGAGTCGGGCCGCTCGGACATGCTGCGCGACGGCATCACCGACCGCCTGCAAGGACTGGCACTGCGTCAGTCCGCTCAGGTCAAGCGTCCGACGGCTGGCACCGGCGCAGCGGCGACGACCAATGCCGCCGGCTACGCGGTGGGCGCCACGACCATCACGCTTGCCTCGGCTGGCACCGGCACGATCGTGGCCGGCGACGTGATTACCTTCGCTGGCGACACCAACAAGTATGTGGTGGCTGCGGGCGATGCCGACGTCTCGAACGGCGGAACCATCACGCTGCAGGCCCCCGGCCTGTTGCAGGCCATCCCGGCGTCGGCAACGGCGATCACCGTGGCGGCTGCCGGCTTCCGCAACATGTTCTTCGCCCGCTCGGCCATCGTGCTGGCGACGCGCGCTCCGGCACTGCCGGCGCAGGGCGACTCGGCAGTGGACCGCATGATCATCACCGATCCGCTGACCGGCCTGTCGTTCGAGATCGCGATGTATGCCCAATACCGCCAGATGCAGTACGAAATTTCGCTGGCGTGGGGCTGCGCTGCCGTGAAGCGCGAGCACATCGGCCTGCTGCTGGGCTAATCGCCCCCGCTCCCCGGGGCTTCGGCCTCGGGGCTGCCAAACACATCGGAGAATCGGATGAAGACCATCAAAGTACAGCCGTGGGGCGAGGATCAGGGCGATTTCGTGCTCATCAACGAGGAAGACTTCGACGAGGGCTTCCACAAGCGCTATGACGCAGACGCCAAGAAGGCGGACAAGGCGCCTGGCATTGCTGACCTGCGTGCCGCGCTGACCGAGAAGGGCATCGAGTTCCCCGCAGACGCCAAGAAGGCGGACCTGCAGGCCCTGCTGGACAAGGCCAACGCCGAGAGCGCGGGCGCCGGCAACCAAGGCTGATCCCATGCTGACGGATGCGCAGATGGTGGACGCGCGGCGCTTCGCCGGCTACTCGCTGGTCGGTGACACGCTCGTTGACGACCGGAGCGACCTCGCATGGGGCGTCGTCGGTCCGATCCAGTGGCAAACGCTGGATCACCGGTTGCGCAACCTGAGCCTGCCAGAAGAGACGGTGATGGCAGAGTTCCTGACCACGCTAAAGGGCTTGGAGAAGGCGATCACCGACTCGAGCGACAACCTCGATACCGACCAAGCTGCTGTGTGGAAGCACAACCCCAACGAGGTACGAGACCGGACAAAGCTGTACAACCAGCACCGCCGAAGCATGTGCGGATTCCTTGGGATTCCGCCTGGCCCGGCTCTGGGCGACGGCGTTGCCCGCATTGGAAGGGCGTGAAATGACGGTAATTGCATGGGATGGCCAGACTCTGGCCGCTGACCGGCGCGCGACCGCGGGCAGCGGCATCGCCAGGACGGTAACCAAGATCCAGAAACACGACGATGTGCTGCTGGCGGTCACTGGCAACTGGGATGTAGCGATCGAGATGCGTGAGTGGTTTAGGGCCGGTGCGGTGCCGGCCGACTTCCCCGCCAAGGCGCGTGAAGGCGATGCCACGCTCATCGTGATTCGCCGTGACAGCATCGTGACGTTCACCGCCGGCCCGTATCCGATGCCCATCGAGGAGCAGAAAGCCGCTTGGGGCTCTGGCCGCGACTACGCCGAGGCGACGATGTATCTGGGCGGAACAGCGGAGCAGGGTGTCGCGGTCGCCAGCCACTTCCAGACCGATTGCGGCAACGGTTTCGACACCCTCACGCTCGACTGAAGGACGCTGAATGGACGCAGCCAAGCTTCAGGACAAAATCTACGCCGGTTACGCCAAGGCTGCCAAGCGAATCGGCTACGTCTATGACGTGTACCGGCCGGCGGGCGCTGCGGACCCACTGACGGCTAAGGTCGCGAGCCTGAACGCGTCATTTTCGGCGCAGGAATGGTCGTACACACGACCCGGCTTGCCCGAGAAGCCGTACTGGTACTGCCTGATCGATGGTCGACAGACCCAAGTCGGCGACTACCTAGTGCGCGGCCAGCAGATCTACTTCATCGGCGGCATGCAGGACAACCTGCCTATCGTCGCGGTGGAGTGCAATCGGCGCATCTGGATTACCCGGCCGACGTCTGATGATGATGCGGTGGGCGACGTGGGATACGGCGGCTTGTGCGCGACCGATGACGAACCTGTTCTCGGTTCGCCTGGCGGCGCCGGCGGCTGGCCATGCGCCGAACTTTTCGGCGGCAAGACGCGCACGCATGCCGAACTGCCCGCATCGGGCGATGAGCATGGTTTCCGCATCTGGCTGCCGGTCAGCGTGCCGATCGTGATCGCCTCGGGCGACATCGTCATCGATGACCTCGGCCGCCGCTTCAGCGTTGGGGGCGCTGAGCGCTCCGAGCAGATGTGGCGGCTCGATCTAACTGAGGTGCATGTGTAATGGCCGGACTCGCAGAGGTATCCGCCGCGCTGGTCGCACGCATCGCGCAGATCGTGTACCCGAACGGTACCGGCCAGCCATCGATCATCGGCAAGCCAATCAAGGTGTACGGTGGATGGCCGTCTCCCGATGTGCTGACGAAGGACCTGAAGGCCGACAAGGTGCACATTTCGGTCTTCCCGCCCAACGGGCTGGAGAAGATCGTGGACACGGCCTTTTCCGACTGGCGAACGTTGGTTGAGCCTTCGATCACGCTGTCGCTAACGCTCGCCGGCCAGGCCGTAACTGTCGGGGGCACGGTCAGCACGCCGCAAAACGCGGCGCTGGTGGTCGACGGCAAGGGCTACGTTTACGGAATTCAGGCCGGTGACACGCTCACCTCGATCGCCACGGCACTCGCTGCCCTGGTCGCGATTGACCAGACGGCAACGTCGGCTGGCGCAGTGGTGACGATCCCGGGCGCGAAGGCGATTTCGCCCCGCATCGGCGGCGCTGGCACCAGTATTCGCGAAGTACGCCGGCAGGAGCGCTCGTTCCGCATCACCGTGTGGGCCAACTGTTTCGACTCCCGAGACCCAATCGCCGACCTGCTCGATGCAGAGCTCTCCGGCACGGTGCACCTAACGCTACCGGAACAGATGACGGCCACGCTGCGCTACAAGAGCAGCAGTCAGGACGACAGCGGCCAGAAGGAAGGCGTCTACCGGCGCGACCTGGTCTACGCGGTCGAGTTCTCGACGACGCAGGTCCGCACCGATACGCAGATCACTGTTACCGAGACGAACGTCAGCGCAGGACCGACTCTCGCCGATCAATTCCCGATCGCAACCATTGTGGAGTGAACCCATGAAGTTGATTGTGACCACGCCGTTCGCTGGCCACCAGATCGGTGACGAGATCACCGACGAGAAAGAGGTCGCCGCGGTGCTGGCGAGTGAACAGGTCGCCTTCGTGACGAAGGTCGCAGCGGATCCGCCGCCGGCCATGAAGTAAGCCACACCAGCCGCCCTCGAGGCGGCTTCGTTCATTTTGGGCTGCCTCCGGGCGGCCTTTTTCGTTCCCGGAGGCACAAATGCCGATTGTCCAGCAGGGCAGTATCAACACGACGGCCCTCATCGTTCCCGATCTCTACGTCCAGATCGTCCCGCCGCAGGTCACCCTGCTCAATGGCGTGCCGACCAACGTTCTCGGTGTCGTGGGTACCGCCCAATGGGGTCCGGCCAACTCGCCGACCATCATTGGCGACATGGCGGCGTACGCGCGCACGTTCGGCAACATCCTGAACCGCAAGTACGACATGGGCACGGCGGTCGCGGCGGCGGTCATCAACGGCGCGAACAACTTCCGCTGCGTGCGTGTCACGGACGGAACGGACGCCGCGGCCACTGCCGCCGTACAGACCAACTGCCTGACGCTGAACGGTAAGTACACCGGTACGCTCGGCAACACCGTCGTGGTGTCGCTCGCGGCCGGCTCGGCCTCAGGCACGTGGAAGGTCACAGTCGCAGCTCCGACGCTGCCGCCCGAAGTCTTCGACAACATCGGCGCGGGCTTGACTGCCAACGCGCTGTGGGTCGCGATCGCCGCTGCCATCAACAACGGCAACGGCATCCAGCGCGGCGCCTCGCAGATCATCACGGCGACGGCCGGCGCGGGTACCACTGCACCGGTGGCGGCCAGCTTCACTCTGGCGGGCGGTACCGACGGGGCGACGACGATCACCGGCTCGGTGCTGGTCGGCCAGGACACCGTTCCGCGCAAGGGCATGTATGCACTGCGCAACCAGGGCGTGTCGATCGCCATGCTGACGGATTGCGACGACACGACCACGTTCTCGACGCAGTCGGCGTTCGGTCTGTCCGAAGGCATCTACATGATCGGTACCGGCCCGGCTGGCGACACGATTGCCAACGCCGTGACGACCAAGGCGACCGCAGGCATCGACAGCTACGCCTTCAAGTGGATGTTCGGTGACTGGGTGTGGTTCCTGGACACGGCGAACGGGGTGACGCGGCTGATCTCGCCGCAAGGCTTCGTTGCCGGTCTGCTGGCGAACCTCTCGCCCGAGCAGAGCAGCCTGAACAAGCAGCTTTTCGGCGTGGTGGGCACGCAGAAGTCGTACGCCAACCAGACGTATAGCTCGGCGGAACTGCAGGCGCTCGCCCAGGCCGGCTACGACGTCATTACGAACCCGGTCCCGGGGGGCAACTACTTCGGTTGCCGCATCGGCCACAACACGAGTTCGAACTCACTGACGTACGGGGACAACTACACCCGTATGACGAACTACATCGCCAGCACGATCAATGCAGGCATGGGCAAGTACGTGGGCAAGCTCCAGTCGGTTACGGTGCGCGCTCAAGCCGCCGCGACGCTGTCGAACTTCCTGAGTTCGATGGAGCAGCAGGGGATGATCGGTGCCGTCAACGGTGGGCCGGCTTTCTCCGTGCAGATCGACGCAGCCAACAACCCGCTGAACCGCGTCGCGCTGGGCTACATGCAAGCCGACGTGAAGGTGATCTACCTGTCGGTCATCGAGAAGTTCATCGTCAACGTCGAAGGCTCCCAGGCAACGGTGATCCGG
The DNA here is from genome assembly GCF_039710735.1 of Cupriavidus sp. DL-D2. NCBI lineage: Bacteria > Pseudomonadati > Pseudomonadota > Betaproteobacteria > Burkholderiales > Burkholderiaceae > Cupriavidus > Cupriavidus sp. DL-D2. The sequence continues at coordinate 36,663 of NZ_JBDKXK010000005.1, forward strand.
TCGACTACCACGGCGCAGTAACCGCCCAACTGAATCCGAAGCCCGGCCGCGCGCCGGGCGACTCTCTCTCAGGAGAAAGACATGCCGCTTCAAGGCTATTCTGTCGGGCGCGACTGGCAACTGGTCATCCAGACGCCGACCGGCCCCCTGAACGTCCCGAAGGTGACCGGGTTCTCCCGGAAGATGGACGCCACCACCGAGCGCGTGAAGCGCATCGATGGCATCACCGACAACGTCCGCTTCTTTGATGGCTGGTCGGGCACGCTGAGTGCGCAGCGCACCGGCCCGGAAGTCGATCGCTACTTCGCCACGCTGGAAGGGAACTACTACGCCGGGCTGAATGAGCAGCCTTGCCAGATCTACGAGACGATCACCGAGCCGAACGGTGCGTATTCGCAGTATCGGTACGAAGGCGTCATGCTGACCTACGACAACCCGGGCGACGTGGCCGGCGATGCAACGGTCAAGATGCAGTTCTCGTTCACGGCCTCGCGCCGCCTCCTGGTCTCCTAACCGCATATGACAAAAGTCACCATCAACCACGCACCGGCGACGCCCTCGCAGCAGATCATGGCCGAGGCATTGGCTGAGGTAGTTGTGCCGGACGCCAAGGGCCGAAAGTTGACGTTGCGCCGTCCGGGCATCCTCGCGCAGTTCCGCCTGGTCGAGGCAATGGGGCCGGAAGCAGCGTCCAACGATGTGTACCGCTTCATGTGCATGCCGCTGCTCTACCTGGTCGCGATCGACGGGGAGCCGGTCCCTCCGCCGACCAACAAGGTCCAACTCGAAGCGCTCATCCAGCGCGTGGAAGAGGACGGCTTTGCGGCAATTCAGGACGGCTCCCCGAAGCTCTCGGCCGGCGGCCAAGGGCTCGAAGCCTCAAAAAACTAGCCCAGGCTGCGGAATTCCGGCGGGCGCTCTGGCTGGTCAAGAACGGCGTCCCTTGGGACGTCGCCTTCGCAATGCCGGAGCACATGCGCTTCGCCGCGGCGGTGGTCATGAGCGAGCACGAGGGCGCTGAGTTCGACTGGAATGTCCTCAAATTCAAGGACCCCACGCCATGAAGGAATTCCGCAGCCTGGCCGACTTTGCCAATCACCTAACGCGACTGGCGGCTGTCGCGCCGACCGTGACGAACCACATGGTCGAGCAGGCGGCCGAGAAAGTGGAGAAGGTGGCTAAGGCGGAGATTGCGCACTACCAGCCTGCCGTGGGGCCCTTCCCGAAATGGGAAGACCTCACCCCGGAAACCGAGTTCGACAAGATTCGGAAAGGATTCCCGGTCGACGCGCCGCTGCTGCGGACGGGGGAGATGCGCGACAGCATCTCTCACAAGACGTCAGGGAACGAGGCGGTGGTCGGGTCTAACGACGAAAAGATGGTCTGGCACGAGCAGGGTACGCTGCATATCCCGCCGCGCCCGGTGTTAGGTCCAGCGGGTATCCGTGGGATGGCTGACATGCATGCGAGGTTTGCCGCCACTGTCGCGGCTTGGCTTGGCGGCAGGAGTTGGCGCAAACCGCGCATCAAATAGCGAGGAAAGGGCGGCGGCGCCAATGGATCCAACGATCCAAATGGTCGCGAGTGACCAGAACACGCGCCGGACACGCCGGTCCAGCCTTACCTGATCGTGATCCTCCACGTCCGACACCTTCAACGGCTTCGGATACTGGATCGTCGAAAAGTGGTCGGCTAACCACTCGTGAATTCGGTATTTCAGCTTTCGCATGGGGTCGGTTTCGGCTCCGGAATGACAAGTATAGGTCACCATGATCGACGCATATAAGATCGGCACCACTCTGGTCCTGCACGACATGGTCGGCCCGGCCCTCCTGAGGCTCGCGACGGAGTTCCGGAAGCTGGACATCATGGCCGGCAACGTGAACCGGCATTTGTCCGAGATGGAGAAGCACGTCGTCGGCATCCGGGCCATGTCGCGTGCGAACGCCACGCTCGCAACCAATATGGGCAAGGCCAATATGGAGGCTGCCCAGCTTGCCCGCAACATCAACGCCATTCACGCAGCCAGCGCGGCGGCCCAACGAACTGCAGCAATGGGGGCTTTCGGCGTCTTCGGCCCAGGCGGGCGCGGCGGTCATAGTGGACCCGGCGGCCGTGGCCCGGCACTTCCCGGTCCCGGTGGGTTCGCGCCGATGCCGATGCGCCCGCGCTACAACGGCGGGCGGGCGGCGGCAGGTGGTGGTGGCTTTGGTGGTCACGGCGGCAACGTCCACGTCGGCCCGAGCGGCTTCGGCATGGGTGCGGTCGGCATGGGCTTGCCTGGCGGCATGCTCGCGCCGGTGGCGGCCGGCGTCGGCACACTCTACGTGGGTAAGAAGCTCTACGACGCGGCTTCGGACTACCAAATGGCCGAGGCGCGCTTCAAGACGCTGAATCTTGGCGACGCCGTCAACAAGGACGCTGACAAGTTCGCGCGCGGGACGCGTGTGTTCGGTGCGTCGAGCACAGCGCTGATGGAGACCCTTCGGGAGTCCGTTGGCATGTTCGGCGGTTTGGACGTCGCAAAGCAGGTCGCACCCACTATCGCGGCATTGAATGCAGCCAACTCCGGGCTGTTCGGCGGAAAGATCGGAACCATCGATGAGGGCGCTGCGCGCGCCGTCATGCGATTCAACGACATGCGCGGCAAGACCAACAACGCGAAGGAATTCCTCTCGGGTCTGGATCTCGCGCAACGTATGGTGACCGGCTCAGGCGGTGCGATCAACTTCGCTGATCTTGAACAGTTCGCCAAGACGGGCGGCGCCGCGTTTAAGGGCCTGAGCGATCAAGGCATCATGAACATGGCGACGCTCATGCAGGAGCAAGGGGGAGCGCGTACCGGCACTGCATTGATGTCGCTGTACCAGAACCTGATCGCCGGCCGCACCCCGAAGAAGACAATGGCCGCGCTCGCGGACGCTGGTCTCGGGGAAATCGGCGAAGTAGTTAGCGGCAGCGTTGGTGGCAAGCAGATCAAATCGACCGTCCTGAAGAACATCAAGGACGAGCAGATGCTTCGCGAGGATCCGGCCGGCTGGCTCATGAAGTACGGGACGGAAGCCGCCAAGCGGGCCGGCAAGACGACGGACTCCGAAGTCATCGGCTTCATGAACAACCTCGTGTCGAACCGGCAAGGCTCGAACATGGCGGCCAACTTCACGACACAGCAGGCTCAAGCTCTTCGTGACGCGAAACTGGTGGCGAATGCCAAGGGTGTTCAGGGCACGATTGATGTCTTCAAACAAACCGCTGGTGGTGCCGAAGCAGATTTCGTCGCCGCATGGGAATCGCTGAAGACTGAGATGGGGCGCGGTGTCTTGCCGCAAGTCACGAAGGTACTGAACGCCGGTACGGAATTCTTCCGCTCAGTCAACGACTGGGGGCAGAAAAACATGCCGGTGTTCGAGAAGCTTCAGACGGCTGGCACACCGATGAGCAATCCGTTTTCGAACTTCGGGTTCGGTGGCGGCGGCCCCGGTGTCTGGCTGTACCGTCAGGCGAAGGCGCTGATCACTGGCGGCGGCGAGATGACGAAGGCCAATCCGGTAGCTGGTGCTGGTCAATCGACCGTCCAGGTGAACAGCACCATCAAGCTCGACAGCCGCGTGCTGGCCGAGGCGACATCTTTCCACCAAGCGCGCGAACTCTCGCGACCACAGACCGGGCAGTCAACGTTTGACCCCGGAATGTCCTTAACACCCCCTGCAATGAGGTAACGGATGGCAGACGTTGTCCTAAAGCTTGGGGATTTCACCTTCGAACGGAACGAGATCCCCGAGCAAATGCCGTTTGGCGGCGAGCAGGCGCTTGTCGTGCACCGGTTGGTCGGTGGCACGAAGATCGTCCAGGCGATGGGGGACTTTACCGGCCCCATCTCCTGGTCGGGCTGGCTGGAAGGACAGGATGCATTGGCTCGCGCGCGGCAACTCACGGCTATGCGCGTGGCCGGTGTCCCGGTTGTACTGACCTGGTCCGAGCAGTCGTATGCGGTGCTCATCCACACGTTCGAACCGGTATTCCGCCTCTTCCACAAGATCCCGTACCAGATCACCTGCGAGGTGATCGAAGACCTGACGCTGTCCACGGCCGGCACCGGTGACGCGAGCATTGACGACCTGATCAATGGCGACATCCTTGATGCCAGCGGCTTGGCTGAGTCGATCGGCGACTTCACGTTGACCGGACTCATGAACACTGTCAATTCGGCAATCAGTGGCGTTTCCAGCTTCGCCAATGCCGCACAGTCGACCTTGAACAGTGTTCTCCAGCCGATCGCAGCAGTACGCCAGCAAGTCGGCACGCTGATCGCCTCGGTGAACAACACGATGATCAATGTGACGACCCTTGGCGGAATCGTGCCGAACAACCCGATCGCAAAGCAGGTGCAGAACATCTCGAACCAGATCGTGGCGGCGCAACAGTTGCCGCTCCTGGTTGCGATGGACCGCACCGTCGGGCGTGCGCAGATGAACATCGGATCGATTTACTCGAGCGCGAAGCAGATCACCACGGCGGGCGGCAACTTGCTCGACATGGCTGCCAAGGAATACGGCGACGCGATGGCCTGGACGGGCCTCGCGAAGGCTAACCCGCAGCTTGGCGGCGACCCGCAGGTCAGCGGTATCCAGACGATCACGATTCCTCCCTCAAAAGACACCGTTGGAGGTGTCCTGAACTCATGACGACACTCAACCCCCTTCCCGTTTTGCCTGCCGGTCAATCGCCGCGCGGGATTGTGAAGGTGGGGGGTGTCATCGTGCCGGGGTGGATTCATTGGTCGGTGCAGGAGAACACGTTTTACCAGGCGGACACATTTCGCGTGGAGTTCGCCGCGCAAAATCTGCCGGATGAGACGGATGTCGCGTGGTTCTCCAACCAGTCCGAGGCGTTTGTCGAGATCTTCGGCGGATACCCGGCCGACGTTCGGAGCTTCAGCGAGACCGACCTCGTTAGCCATATCTACGGGCGCGTTGACGATGTCGACTACGACCCCGTTAGCGCAAAGCTGACGCTCACGGGGCGGGACCTCACTGCTGCCTTCATCGACGCCAAGATCACCATCCAGTTTCAGAACATGACCTCGTCGCAGATTGCGACGCAACTGGCGCTGAACCACGGCATGTCGTACAGCGGGCCGGCGACAAAGACGCCCGCTGGCACGTACTACGCCTACGACCGGGTCAGCATGACCGACCAGCGCAGTGAGTGGGACATTCTGACGTGGCTTGCACAGCAGGAAGGGTTCAACTGCTACGTGAAGGGCAAGACGTTGTACTTTGAGCCGCAGCCGACGGACGAGACCGTATCGACTCCTGTCGACAAGGCGGCGCTTCAGGCCGAACTCGACCAAGTGAAAGCCGCTTGGGATTCAGATCTGAACAAAGCCAGTGAGGTGCTGAAGAGCGCGCAGGAAGACCATAAAGCAATGGATGCCGCATTCGCCGCTGGTGACGACGCAGCGGGTAAGGTCGCCGGGAAGTCCGCGCTGGCAAAACTCGACGAGTCGCAGAGGCTCAACGACGCAGCCACCGCAAAGTACAAGGCTCGCTACGATCAACTGAAGAAGCAGATAAACGGGCCCAACACCACGGAATCGTCGTCGAACGCGTACGAGTTGCGCTGGGAAGTCGACGAGAACGGCAACCCGGTCGCCAACGTCATGGATCTGCGGGTAGCACGCAGTCTGACCGTGGCAAAAGGCATCACCGTAGTGGTGAAATCCTGGAACGCGAAGCAGTCGAAGGGATTCACCGCCTATTACCCGAGCCGAGGCAAAGGCATCCAGGCGGGTAAGGCTTCGCCGTTTGGTGACCAGCAGGTCTACACGATCACGCGCGGTGGACTCGATCAAGCTGGCGCGCTCGCGCTGGCTCAAAGGACCCATGCTCAGATCACGCAGCACGAGATGAAGCTATGGGCGCGTCTGCCGTCCGACAACGTGATGCAACGGACCACGCTGCTTCGCCTGACCGGCACGAACACCAAGTTCGACCAAGACTACTTCGTCGACACCATCACTCGCTCGATGAGCGTTGAGGGCGGCTATGTGATGGATGTGTCGGCGAAGAACATCAATCCGGAATCGGTGCCAACTCTATGATGCAGCAGTTCAACAACCAGATGCGCTTGGCCGCGCAGATGGCGCAGGCTGGGCGTGCCGAATCTGTTGTAGGGATTGTGAGCAGCTACGACCCGGGCACTGCCGCGGCCAAGGTCCGCATCCAACCGGAAGATCCTGACGACCCCGGGCGCTCTCTGACTGGATGGCTTCCGGTGTGCTCTCCGTGGGTCGGCGACGGCTGGGGATTGGACGCCCCGGTGTCGCCAGGCGACCAGGTCGAAGTGAAATTCTTCGGCGGCGAGGTCGAGAACGGCTACATCAGCGGCCGGCTGTTCAGCGACGCCGCGCGGCCTACGGGCGCGAAGTCTGGCGAATTCTTCCTGACGCACAAGTCAGGGTCGAAGCTGCAGTTCCACAACGACGGCACGGTAACGCTGGTTTCAGCCGGCACCCTGACGAGCCAAGCGCCGCAGTGGAATCACACCGGTCCAATGAAGATTGACGGGACTCTGCAGGTCGTGGACACGATCACGGGGCAGGGCGGCATGGCCGTGTCGGGCGATGCCGGCGGCGGTAAGTCGCTGGCGATCACCGGCGATACGAACTTCACAGGTTCCGTGACGGCCAACGGCAAGCACATCGACAACACGCACATCCATAGCAACGGCAACGGCGGCGCGAACACTGGAACCCCGGTCACATGACGCAACAACTCATGAACGACCTCGACCACTGGGTCGGGGGCGACGTCGGCGTGTCCGCGACTGGCGATCTTGGCACGGTCAACGCCGATACACGAACCAACCAACGCATCGTTCGCCGGCTGGTGACCCCGAAGGGAAGCCTGATCTTTCACCCGAGCTACGGCGCGGGACTGCCTCAGATGATCGGCCAGACGATGAACGTCGCGGCCATCACTGGTGAGATTCGCTCTCAGATCAGCATGGAAGCGGGTGTCGCCAAAACACCAGAGCCGCGCATCACGGTCAAGCCTATTCAGGATGGCGTCAGCGTCGGCATCGTCTACACCAGTTCGGTCACGCGCCAGCCGGTGTCCTTGCAGTTCAACGTGAACGAGTGACATGGCACTTCAGACGCAAGACTTCGTAACGCTGGTGCGAAACCAGGTTACGGCCGTTCAAGGCTACGCCAAGGTCCTAGTTGATCTAACCGTGGGCTCCATCCTTCGCGCCATCGTTGAGTCGAACGCGGCGATTGTGATCTGGCTGCAAGGTCTGATCATGCAGGTCTTGGCGATCACGCGCGCGGCGACGTCGAGCGGCGCCGATCTCGACACGTGGGTGGCCGACTTCGGCGTTACGCGCCTGGCTGCCACATTCGCCACCGGCCAAGTCACCTTCTCGCGCTTCACCACGACGCAACAGGCTGTCGTGCCCGTCGGGGCGACGGTGCAGACCGGTGACGGCAGTCAGCAGTACTCGGTAACGGCCGATGCGACCAATCCCGCCTACAACGGCACCCTAGGCGGCTACGTCATGGTCGCGAGCGTTGGCAGCGTGGTGGTCCCGGTGGTAGCGCTGGTTGCGGGCGCCGCCGGCAACGCGATCGGCGGCGCTGTGTCGACGATCGTGGGGGCGATTTCCGGCGTAGACACCGTCACGAACGCCGCCGGTTTCGCCAATGGCGCAGATGCGGAAGATGACGCGGCGCTGCGGACGCGCTTCATTGCCTACGTGCGAAGCCTCTCCAAGGCCACGAAGGACGCCATCGGTTACGCGATCACGTCGCTTCAGCAGGGTGTCACCTACTCGCTGGTCGAGAACGAGACGTACGCCGGCGCGGTCCAGATGGGCTACTTCTACGCCGTTGTCGACGACGGGTCTGGTGCGCCGACAGGCACGTTTCTCTCGACGGTCTACAACGCGATCGACGCGGTGCGACCGTTCACCAGCAGCTTCGGCGTGTTCGCGCCGGTGCTCGTGAATGCCTCGGTGGGCATGACGTGCACGATCGCGGCTGGCTACGACGCCGCGGCGACGAAAACGCTCGTGTCCAACGCCATCAAGTCCTACATCAATTCGCTAAAGCTCGGCCAGACGCTCACCTATTCGAGGCTGGCCCAGATTGCCTATGACGCGTCGCCTGGCGTGACGAACGTCACGGGCATCACGCTCAATGGCGGAACGGCGGACCTGGCTGCGACGGCAAAACAGGTCATCAAGTGTCTTTCGGTGACGGTGGCATAAATGGCGACAGGTGATCAACAAGATGTGTACCGCCGGCTGCGCGGCTACCTGCCGCCGTGGTTTGGCGACGAAGCCGATACGCAGATCATCAACGGTCTGTTGAATGGCCTGGCGTACGCCGGCGCGTACGTCTATGGCCTGCTGGCCTATGCCCGGCTGCAGACGCGGATCAAGACGGCTACCGATGGGTGGCTAGACATGATCGCGGCCGATTTCTTCGGCAGTGCGTTGCTGCGGGCGGCGAACCAGTCCGACGAGTCGTTCAGGGCACGCATCCTGATCAACATCTTCCGCGAGCGAGCAACTCGGGCGGGGCTGATCCGGATCCTTCAGGACCTGACCGGCCGGACACCCGTGATCATAGAGCCACTTCGGCCAGCCGATACCGGCGCATACGGAGGGCCGACCATCGGCTACGGCGTTGCCGGCGCCTACGGGTCGATGCTGATGCCTTTCCAGGCATTCGTTACCGCGTTTCGGCCAGCAGGCAGCGGAATCCCGCTCATCGCCGGCTATGGCGTGTCGACGGGCGGCTATGGCCAGCCGTCCCGCGCTTCCTACGCATCGATGGCGATGATCCAGGGAAGCGTCACCGACGCGGACATCTACGCCGCAGTGGACAGCGTCAAGCCGGTGGCCACCATCGTTTGGACACGAATCAGCGGATGATGCCTGCGATGCTTTCCGCAATCGCCTTCTGGCTCGCAGCCTCGACGAGGGGGAGCAGCTTGTCCTTTGCTTCGTTGAAAGCTCTAACAATGTGGCGCTGAAGGTAGATTCGCTGCCGGCCAATGAAGAAACACACATCGTCATCGTGCTCGCTGACTGAATTGAAATCCCCTGTCTGAATGAGTGTTCCTTTTCCGTAGAGCACGTTGAGCGAAGCCCGGATATTTCCGGGCTCAAGATAGTGGGCGTCGCTGTCAGGATGGCAAACGGCGTCACGTACATATTTCACAAGATCCGAAACGTGCTTGATCTCGTCTGTTACCACGACATCGTCTGTGAAACGGATGGGCTCGGAGAACTTTCTGCACTTGAACATTAGATCCCTCAGGCAGATCAGCAAATCGATGAACGCAGATCGATACAGTACGTTGCCTATGTGCTTGCGATCAAATATCCCGCTTCCCAGCAGTTCGTCTATTCGCTGGATGCTCTGCTTGATTTCACATTCGTCGAAGAAGTCCATCGTCCCCTCTTTGTAGTCGCCTCGTCGCCGTAGTTTGGCACAGGCTGCATAACCACTAGTTTTCGGCATTAGCCAGCCCGCCTCCGCGCGGGCTTTTTCCATTTCCGGAGCCGCAATGGACCGTCAGATTGTCTATCCCGGGCAAATCCCGCTCGAAACCGACCTGCTCAACACCAACAAGTTCACGATGATCGCGCTGGCGAAGCTTGCCGCCGCGATGTTCGGTACTGCGACGATCGTCAACGGGCTTGCCTGCGTGCCCACCGGGCCGGCATCGCTCCAGGTGGTCGTGAACCCGGGCGAAATGTACTCGCTGGTCGCCGTCGACGCGACCGCATACTCGTCCCTGGCGGCGGACACGACGCACAACATCCTGAAGCAGGGCATCTCCTTGGATGCCGTCAACCTGACCTGCAACCCTCCGGGGACCGCCGGCCAGAGCATCAACTATCTGATCCAGGCGACCTATCAGGATTCCGACACCGGTCTGGTGACGCTGCCGTACTACAACGCCAGCAACCCGTCGCAGGCATGGTCAGGGCCTGGCGGCGGTGGTGCCCAGCAGGCGACGGCACGGAAGGGGATTGTTCTCATCTCGGCGAAGGCTGGTGTGGCGGCCACGACGGGCTCGCAAACCACTCCCGCACCGGATGCCGGCTATACCGGGCTGTGGGTGGTGACGGTTGCCAACGGCCAGACGACTATCACGTCGGCGAACATCACCCAAGCGGCGAACGCTCCCATCCTCCCGAATGACCTGCTGCATGCGATGCAGCAATCTGGCGCGATCGTCGGGGTCGATACCGGCGCTGCCAATGCCTACGCGGTCAGCTACAACCCGGCCATCACCGCGCTCGCCGACGGAATGGTGCTCTGGTTCAAGGTCAAGACCGCGAACACTGGCGCCTCGACACTGAACGTGAACGGACTCGGCGCGTCGCCTGTCGTGGGTGCCGCTCACAGCGCGCTGCAGGGCGGTGAACTTGTCGTCGGCGGTCGCGCACAAGTCGTGTGGCGTGCAGATATTAGTTCGTGGGTGCTGGAGAGTTGCACCGGCGCTGCCCTGCAGGTCGCGCCAGCCACGCAGAGCCAGCATGCCCCGCAGATGGGGCAGGTCGCAGGCGTTGTCGGCTCCACGCGAAATCTTGCGATGAACGTCTCGTCGGCAGGTTCGTCGGCAACGCTTACGGCCGATGAGATCGTCGTCGAGACAGCGCTTGGTGGCATTCGCTATTGCCTGGCAAATTTCAATAAGACGATCAACATTGCCACGACTGGTGCCGGAGGGATGGACACCGGGACTGCCCCAGTCAATGGGTGGGTGGCAGTGTATGCGATATATAACCCAGCTACCACAGATCGAGCACTGCTCGGAGTCAACGCAACTTCGGTTGTCGCACCGGAGATTTATGGCGGCGCCAATATGCCAGCGGGGTATTCCGCGTCAGCGCTTGTCTCGGTGCGGCGAACAAATGGCAGCGGTCAGTTTGCCATTGGATATCAGCTTGACCGAACCGTAGAAACAAGCGTAGTCAGTGTGCTGGCAGGAGGAGCTGCCACGACATACACCACGGTAAGCCTGGCGTCCGCCGTTCCGCCCAATGCTCGCTATGCCAACTTTACCTACGGCATGACGACCAATAGCGCCAGTAACGGGGTGTACTTAATCGCGACCGATACCACAAATGAAGTAGGGCTGCGTCGAGCGATTAGCCAGGTTGTAACGCAAATATTGGGCGGCGCGTGGGCGGACGTGAGGCTGTTCACGCCGCAATCGGTGATCTACAAGAACGATGCAGTAGGCGGCACGCTCGGTCTCAACGTCGTTGGCTACAAGTTCTGATAGGGAGTGAAGACATGACTACGGCGTTTATCAAGACTGCGGAACGGTACCTGGTGCGCATCGCCGAGGATCCCACGCCATCCCCGGACGAAACCGCAATTCCGATGGCGGACGACGACTTTCTAGAGGCCGGGAAATGGCGTTGGACTGGCGAAGATTGGGAGCCTGGCAAGCTGGTGTGGAGCAGTGATCTGCCCGGCTACGTGTTTGTCCCCGAGTGATCCCCCGCAGAGGGCGGGGCTTCGGTCTCTGCCGGATGCCACCACACACAACAGAACCAAGTAGCCCGCTTCGGCGGGCTTTTTCTTTATCCCCGGGGAAATAAATGATCGAGGCCGACATGGCAAACGAAGTGGTGAAGCTCGCTCCTGCAGCGCCTGTGACCGTGATGACATTCATGGGTTACAGCGTCCAGGACTGGGCCAGTTGGCTGACTGCCTTCTACGCGCTGCTGCTGATCGGGAATTTCATCTGGAAGGCCGTCCGCCCGTGGCTGGGCAAGCGCCGAGACGAGGAGGGGCCGGATGCTTAAGCAACGGATCGCGGTAGTACTACTGACGATGTCGGCGGCCGGCCTCGCAACATGGGAGGCATCGGAGGGCTATACCGACCGCGCCGTCATCCCGACCAAGGGCGACGTTCCGACCATCGGGCATGGCTCGACCAGGTACGAGGACGGCCGCCCGGTTCGGATGGGCGACACGATCACGCGCGAGCGTGCGGCGGTGCTGGCGCGGAACCTGATGACAGCCGACGAGAAGCGCTTCGCAGCCAGCCTGCCAGGCGTGAAGCTTCATCAGGAAGAGTTCGACGTCTATATGAACTTCGTCGGTCAGTTCGGCATTGGGAATTGGCGCGCATCGAGCATGCGGCGTAATTTGCTTGCCGGCGACTACATCGGGGCGTGCGACGCGCTGCTGCTCTACAAATTCTCGGCCAAGTACGACTGCAGCACCGAGATCAACGGCGAGCCGAACAAGCGCTGCTACGGTGTATGGACTCGGCAGCAGGAGCGCAATCGCAAATGCCTGGAGGCCCAATGAGATACGGAAGCCGGAAGTTCCTGACCGCGCTGCTGGTCATCGCGTCCGCTGATGCGATGCTCCTGGTCGGATCGATCGACGCCGCAGTGTGGGGTGCGACCGTCGGCAGCGTCGTCGCCGCCTACATCGTTGGCAATGTCGCGCAGAAGGCGGTGACGAAATGACATTCGTTGATCCGAAGTTCTGGTTGGCGCTGGTCGTCGGCTTGCTGCTGGCATATGGCGGCGGCCGATGGGAGCAGCACCGAGCCGATGCTGCGAAGTACGAGGCGGAGCACACGAAGGCCGCATTGTCGGCCACCGTCGATCAGGTGAAGGCCGTGGACGCGGCCCGTCTTGAGGAGCAGCGTCGCACGACGGCACAAACGGAGATTGCCAATGCAGCAACAAAAGACCTTGCCCTTGCGCGGGCCGATGCTGGCGCCGCTGCTGATGCTGCTGGCCAGCTGCGGCAGCGTGTCGACCAACTACTTGCCGCCGCCCGAGCCGCCAAAGATACCGGCACTGCCGGCGGTGGCCAGGACAAGCCAAGTGGTGACCCCCTTGATGTGCTCGTCGACGTGCTCGGACGGTCTGACAAAACTTCGGGAATCCTGGCTGACTACGCCGACCAGATCAAAATAGCCGGTCTGGCTTGTGAGCGCTCATACGACGCGCTCGATGGAAAGTAGCGGATACAATCAGCCCGTGAAAAAAATAATCAGATAGGGGCTGAAGTGCTTTTCACTTCATTAACATTCCTTTTCGCATATCTGCCCATTGTGCTGGTTGGCTACTTTGTGCTGGGTCGATTTCACAGAGTCGCCGCGGCTGGGTGGCTGGCAGCGGCATCGGTATTTTTCTACGGCTATTGGAGCGTCAAGTACGTTCCGCTCCTGCTTGGCTCGATCCTATTCAACTATGGGATCGGGTATGCCATTTCCGTACGACGCGACCGCTCTCCCTGGGCTCGCCGGGCACTGATTTTCGGTGTCATTGCTGATTTAGGGTTGCTGGCGTACTACAAGTACGCCAACTTTTTTCTTCTGCAGGTGATCAACCCGCTGGGTGGCCACGCGCAAGCGCTGAACATCATCCTGCCTATCGGAATATCGTTCTTCACCTTCACGCAGATTGCCTTTTTAGTGGACGTCTGGAAGGGGAAGGCGCGTGAGTTCAATTTCGTGCGCTATCTGCTGTTCGTGACCTGGTTTCCACACCTGATAGCCGGTCCAGTTCTACACCACGGGCAGATGATGCCGCAGTTCGCGGATGCCAAAATCTATCGCATCCGCTCGCGCAACCTGGTGATCGGGATGGTGCTATTTGCCATCGGACTGGCGAAGAAACTGCTGATCGCCGACCCGATCAGTGCATACGCCGATCCGGTGTTCGAGGCAGCCGCGGCTGGTGATGCCATCGGGGCATTGATGGCATGGACTGGCGCGCTCGCGTACACGTTCCAGATTTATTTCGACTTCTCCGGCTACTCGGATATGGCGGTCGGCCTGTCGATGTTGTTCGGTGTGAGGCTTCCGATCAACTTCAATTCCCCCTACAAGGCAACCAACATCATAGAGTTCTGGCGGCGTTGGCATATGACGTTGTCGCAGTTCCTGCGCGACTATTTGTACATTCCGCTCGGTGGCAATCAGCATGGTCAAGCACGGCGCTACTTCAACCTTTTGGCGACGATGGTGCTCGGCGGACTATGGCACGGCGCTGCCTGGACGTTTGTCATTTGGGGGGCAATCCATGGTGCGCTGCTTTGCGTGAACCACGGATTTCGCTGGGCTTGGATGAGGCTCGGCATTGCGGGAAGGACGCCGCGCTGCATTGCGACGGCAGCTGGCGTAGCCGTTACCTTCCTTTCAGTCGTGGTGGCATGGGTGTACTTCCGCGCCGACACGGTTGCTGCGGCAAACAGCGTGCTGCTATCGATGGTATCAAGTACGGACTCAGTAGAGTGGACCACCGTTTTCAGGGACAAGAGCGCAATGTCATTTGCCGGCTACGCCTCGCTGTCGTTCCTGATCGTCTGGGTCTTCCCCAACGCCTACGAAGCGATCGACTTCGTTGAGAACCGAATGACAGTGGGCGGAGAGGAAGGGCGTCGGGTGGGCGTGATGCTCACTGTTGGGGCTGCAACCATTACGGTCGGCCTGATCGCCGCCAGTCTTCTGTCGACCTTCGGCACGAACGTTGCCAGTCCGTTCCTATACTTCCAGTTTTGATATGCGGCTGACTCGTATCTACCTGATCGCAGCCGCTGTCGCTGCAATTTCTATCATCGGATCGTACGCTGCCCTGTATAGGTACCAGCTTGGCGCTCCAATTCTCGCCTCCTACGACGTCAAGAACTGGCTGCGCCTTAAAGAACGGGTCGCCGCCAACACTCAGGGAAGCAAGATCCTGATGGTGGGAGATTCGAATGTGCTTTTTGGATTCGATAGTACCTATGCTCAGTCGAAACTCGGTCGACCTGTGGTCAACATGGGCCTGCACGGCGGTCTACCGATGGATTGGATTCTCAGCGTTGCCGTGCGCAATGCCAAGCCAGGGGACACGGTCGTGTTTCCGCTGGTGTGGCTTTACTACACCTCGGACTACAGCGCCCCGAGTGATTGGATGCTTGACCAGATCGTTGCCTGGGACGTCGAGTACCTCAATTCGCTTCCGTTTAATCGACGGTTGAAGTACTTCACGGCGCTTTCGCCGCTCAAGCTCGTCCAGAACGTGGATACGCAGATGAACCGGGGGGCTGTCCTTAAAGCTAACCCGCACCGTAAACTGTTACCGAAAGACGAGGCGCTGGCGTATTACGATCAGGTGGCGAGTATGCAAACGGCGTTCTCGTACACGTATCTGAATATGAATGCGCGGGGCGACATGCGGCACACTTGTGGTCATCTAGTCGAAGTTTCCGGGGCCTCCTACCCACCGCCCGCGAAGGCGAAGGTCAATCCAAAGACCGTGAAGTTAATGGTCGATACGATCAAACTGCTGCGAGCGCGCGGCGTGCAAGCCTACGTCTCCGCTTCTGTTGTGGTTGACGATGAAACAACCAGGGCGCCGCGATTCCAAAAGCTGCTGACTGACATATGGGGTGAACTTCGTAGCAACGGCGTGCCGCTCATCGGATCTCCAACCGACTATTTTTTCCCGCCACATGCCTTCTTCAATACGAATTTCCACCTCAATTGCGACGCTACCCGAGCGCGTACGGAGATATTCGTGAAGAAGTTTGAGGAAGCGGTGAATGCCTCTTCAGGTGCGAATGCAGACGTTACGCCTACGAATCGAGATGCGGGTTAGCTGACGATTCCTGCATCGCGTTCCAAAGCGAAGCCACACCACAAATCCTACGCTCACTTGGTACACAGTCGCGATGGATTTTCCGCGCGGAGGGCTTCACAACGGTACTTGATGCCCTCGGATCTGTCGGATCAAAAAAAACGCCACGGGCCGGGGTGGACGTGGCGAATTGGTTTGCGAAGGGACCGATTTCTCGGCGACGCAACTTTCGCATGACCCGCGTGTGCTGTGAATCGCCCGAAAGGGTCAGGAGTTTCTGATTGGTCAGAGAGGGGATAGCACTTCTCGAAATGCCGCCGCCCATACCGCCTCGGCCACCCCCCTGAATCCGTAGTTGCGGCCGGCGACTTGTACCGCCTCGGTCTTCCAGACTCGCTCAAAAGCCTCCGGGTCGAAGTCAGCCCCTGTCAAAAGCCGCGCTTGCCGCGGCGTATCAGCCAGCAGGATCGCGAGCTCGCGTCTTGCCTCCTCCAACTCGTCGCCCACCGACTCGCCCGCGCCATTTTCCCAGCCGTGAAATCCGGTGACCTCAGTTCCGGATGTGAGCCGGTCCAAAGCATCGAGCAGTCGCGTTGCTGCTTGGCGGACAGTCGGTCGCGCCGCGCGCTCTTCCGGAAACTGGCATCCGGCAGCCGATTTGGTGTTGCCCATCTCTTTGTTCCGTTTCTGTCAATGGGTGCCAAGGATCACATTAAAAAACCCAATTGGCAGGTGGTGGTGGCAGTGCAGACACTGACTATATACTGTACAAATATACAGTAGTTCGGGACTGTATGACGGCTCGCGGCAGGGGCGGCGGGCGACGAAAACGGACGCACCACAAGACAGAGAGGGGTAAGTGAACGCAATGAATCAGGGCATGACGCCGGCGCCGGCCGGTCTGGAAGGTGCAAGGAAGATCGCGGAAGGCGTGGCGGGGATCTTCAGTGCAATCCAAGCATTGGGCATCGATGACCCAGAGGTCGAGAGTCTGTGCCAGGTCGGGGCGGCGCTCACGCTCAACTTGAGCAACGAGTTGGAGGTCGCAGAAAAGGAGGAGAAGACGAGACCAAGGCTGAGAGCCGTGCCGGTCGTCAATTTCTTCAACGCTGACGATTCATTGGAAGGGGAAAGCTAATGGGTGCGCAGAAGGTATGTGCGACTTGCACATGCCTTCCCGCAAAGCGTTATCGCCCAAATGGGAGCATTTGGGCGGACGCCAACGCGCATGCACACATATCCGCACACACGTTAGCGAACGCAACCCCTTGAAAAGACAGATAAGTCATTGTTTTTCAAGGGGGGATGTTGGTGGAGCCGGCGGGAATCGAACCCGCGTCCGCAAGCCCTCCACAGAGAGTTCTACATACTTAGTTCTGTCATTTGATTTAACCGGCGCATCGCGGACGAACACGCTCTACGACGGCGAGTCACTAGGTTTTCGTCCTCGGGCCCGTGACACTCCCGAAGCTTATCTGACGTAAATGACCTCGCTGGTTCTTGCGAACCCTAGCCCGTCAGCGAGCCAGTGCGAGGACGGCTAGCCCTTAGGCAGCCAGTGCGTAACGTTCGTCGTTAGCAGTTATTGCATTCCCATTGATTAACGAGGTGACGGGTCCTCGGTATGCCCTCCACTGCTTTGTAACCCACGTCGAAACCAGGTCGGCCCCAATGTGCGTAGTCAAACGCGAAAGAACCGCGATTGTACTCCGTTTCGACGCCGCTGGCGCACGGTGGTTCCTTCTGGGCTACGGGGACTCAGCGAAGCAGCGTCAGCAGCTCCGACGGATGCTGGATCAGGTAGTCGGCGTGCCAGGTCTCGGGCGGCTCGGCGTCGCCGCAATAGCCGTAGGCGGCGGCAACGGTTGCCATGCCCGCGGCCTTGCCGGCCTGGATGTCGCGCAGGTCGTCCCCAACGTACAGGCAGCGGGTCGGGTCCACGCCGCTCACTGCGGCGGCGTGCAGCAGGGGGGCAGGGTGGGGCTTGGCGTGTGCGGTGGTGTCACCGCTGACGACGGCTGAAGCGCGCGGTGTCAGGCCGATGGCGTCTACCAGCGGCACGGTAAAGCGGGCGATCTTGTTGGTGACGATGCCCCAGCGTATGCCGTCGGCTTCCAGGGCCGCGAGCACCGTGTCCATGCCGTCGAATAGCCGCGTATGCACGGCGATGTCCGCTTCGTAGTAGTTCAGGAACGTATCGCGAAGCGCGGGGAATTCCGGATCTTCGGGTCGCTTGCCGAACGCGACGCCAATCAGTCCGCGCGCGCCATGTGAGGCGACGGGACGGAGTTTCTCGTAGGCGACCGGGTCCCGCCCGTGCTCCACGACAAGGCGGTTGGCCGCCGCGGCCAGGTCCGGGGCGGTGTCGGCCAGCGTGCCGTCGAGATCGAAGAAAACTGCGTCGAATGTTGGCATCGTTTTAGCGTGGCTTGCGGAATGCCATCATGTAGTTGACGTCAGTATCACGGCCCAGCGCATAGACCTGCGTGATCGGGTTGAAGGTCATGCCGCGCATCTCGATGAGCTCCAGGCCGACTACGCGGGCAAAGCGGGCCATTTCCGAGGGCGTGATGAATTTCTCGAAGTCGTGCGTGCCGCGCGGCAGCATGTTGAGGACATACTCGGCGCCGACGATTGCCAGCAGATATGCCTTCAGATTCCGGTTGATCGTCGAGAGGAAGACATAACCGCCCGGTTTGACCAGCGCGGTGCAGGCGCGCACGATCGACTGCGGATCGGGCACGTGTTCGAGCATTTCCATGCAGGTCACCACGTCGACGCTGGCTGGCGCGCGCGCGGCCAACGCCTCGACGGCGATCTCTTCGTATGTCACTGCCACCCCGGATTCCAGGCTGTGCAGGTCGGCCACCTTCAGTGCCTTCGTTGACAGGTCGATGCCGCGGACGGTGGCGCCCAGGCGCGCCATGCTTTCGGACAGGATGCCGCCGCCGCAGCCGACGTCGATGACCTGCTTGCCCGAAAGGCCGGCGATACCATCGATCCAGCCGAGCCGGAGCGGGTTCAGGTCATGCAGCGGTTTGAACTCGCTATTCGGGTCCCACCAGCGGTGAGCGAGCTCGCTGAACTTGTCGATCTCTTTCGGATCGGCGTTGAGCCCGGGGCGGGAATCGAGCGAGGAGGTGAGCGTGGACGAATGCGACATCTTAAGGCCGGGCGACCGGCGGTCTCGTGAGAAGGCTGCGGCAACTTTACCAAAAAACCAGAGCCGCATTGGCATGCGAGGCGGAGATGCGCCTGGTTTTCCAGTGGAAACACGGAAGGCATAAACGAAAAAAAGCCCAGCTTGCGCTGGGCTTTCTTCATCGGAAGCGTTCCGATTAACGTGCGCTGCGGGTGCCGACCACTTCGACTTCCACGCGGCGGTTCGGCTGCTGGCAGGCGATCTGAGCGGTGCGGTTGCCCTTGCACGACTTCGGATCAACCTTCAGCTGGCGCTTGCCCTTGCCTTCGGTGTAGACGCGGTTGGCTTCGACGCCCTTGCTCACCAGGTAAGCCTTGACCGATTCAGCACGACGGATCGACAGGCGATCGTTGTACTTGTCCGAACCGAACGAGTCGGTGTGGCCAACGGCGATGATGACTTCCAGCGTGATGCCTTGCAGCTTCGAGACCAGGTCGTCCAGCTTGGCCTTGCCTTCGGGCTTCAGAACAGCCTTGTCGAAGTCGAACAGCGTGTCAGCAGCGAAAGTGACCTTCTCGCTGGACACAACCGGCGGTGCCACCGGGGTCGGTGCCGGAGCCGGAGCAGCAGCCGGAGCCAGTGCGCCATCGCACAGGGCATTGGCCGTTGCCGGGGTCCAGGAGCTGTCGCGCCAGCAGAGCTCGTTCGTGCCATTCTTCCACACGTACTCGCTCGTACCGTTGCCCCAGTTATCGTTCACGGCCTTCTTTTCATAGGGGACGGACTGGGCTTGAGCGGATGCAGCCATTACTGCGGTAGCTGCAACGAGTGCGAGCTTGGCAAATTTTTTCATATTTCTCCTCTCAGGATGAGATCACCGCAGGGTTACTGCGAGCAAATGGACGAAAACAAGTCATACATTCTTCGGAGTATAACATTCGCGATGTGGAGTATGCTCCACTTCGAACAATGTCTGGCTCTTCGCTGGGGAATTGTGCCACAAGGCTCGTTTCCTAAGAAGTAAATATATTCGATCTAACCACGTGGTTTTGGGCCTGTGGTGTTTGTGCAACATCGGACTTGCGGCGCCTGCAAACCCTTGTCCTGTATGGGTTGCCGGGTAGGGGGTTTCGGTATCCGGGGCGTTTGGAGAGGCTCCGGACGGGGTCCTCGGGGGAGGGCGGGAAGGGGTTGCGCGCGTGTTAGAATGCCATGTTCGCCCGTCGTCGACAGGCCCTTCCGGGCTTCCGATTTCGCGGGCTTCATTTGCTTAAACCCGCCGCATAAACCACGTCGCAATGGATCAATTCGCCAAAGAAACCCTGCCGGTCTCGCTGGAAGAGGAAATGCGCCGCTCATACCTCGATTACGCAATGAGCGTTATCGTGGGGCGCGCGCTGCCCGATGTCCGGGACGGCCTGAAACCGGTACACCGGCGCGTGCTCTATGCGATGCATGAGCTCAACAACGACTGGAACCGGGCCTATAAGAAGTCCGCCCGTATCGTCGGCGATGTGATTGGTAAGTATCACCCGCACGGGGATACTGCTGTCTACGACACGATCGTCCGCATGGCGCAGAATTTCTCGCTGCGTTACATGCTGGTGGACGGCCAGGGTAACTTCGGTTCGGTGGACGGAGATAACGCCGCGGCGATGCGTTATACCGAAATCCGCCTTTCCAAGATTGCCCACGAAATGCTCCACGATATCGACAAGGAAACTGTCGATTTCGATCCGAACTATGACGGTTCGGAGAAAGAGCCGGGCATTTTGCCGGCCCGTATTCCTAATCTGCTGATCAATGGTTCGTCGGGTATTGCGGTGGGTATGGCCACCAATATCCCGCCGCATAACCTTAATGAAGTCGTCGATGCCTGCCTGCATCTGCTCCGTAATCCCGATGCGACGATCGACGAGCTGATTGAACTGGTGCCGGCACCCGATTTTCCGACGGCCGGCATTATCTATGGCATTCAGGGCGTACGCGAAGGCTACCGCACCGGCCGCGGCCGGGTGGTCATGCGTGCGCGCACTCACTTCGAGGATATCGACCGTGGCCAGCGCCAGGCGATCATCGTCGACGAACTGCCGTACCAGGTGAACAAGCGGACGCTTCTTGAGCGTATTGCCGAGCTGGTTACCGAGAAGAAGGTCGAGGGCATCTCGGACATCCGTGACGAATCCGACAAGTCGGGCATGCGCGTGGTGGTCGAACTCAAGCGCAACGAGGTGCCGGAAGTCGTCCTGAACAACCTGTACAAGAACACGCAGCTGCAGGATACGTTCGGCATGAACATGGTGGCGCTGGTCGACGGCCAGCCGCGCCTGCTGAACCTGAAGCAGATGCTCGTGGCGTTCCTGTCGCATCGCCGCGAGATCGTGACCCGCCGTACGGTCTTCGAACTGCGCAAGGCGCGCGAGCGTGGCCACGTGCTGGAAGGCCTGGCTGTGGCGCTGGCGAACATCGACGAGTTCATCGCGATCATCAAGGCCGCGCCGACGCCTCCGCTGGCTAAAGCAGAGCTGATGGCCAAGCCCTGGGATTCGGGCCTGGTCCGCGAAATGCTGGCACGTGCCGAAAGCGACACTTCGGGTGGCCGCGCCTCGTATCGTCCGGATGGTTTGCCTGCCGTGTTCGGCATGCAGCCGGATGGCCTGTACAAGCTCTCCGATGGTCAGGCGCAGGAAATTCTGCAGATGCGTCTGCAGCGCCTGACCGGCCTGGAGCAGGACAAGATCGTCCAGGAGTACCGCGAGGTCATGGGCGTGATCGCTGACCTGCTCGACATCCTGGCGCGTCCGGAACGTATCACCACGATCATCACCGACGAACTGGGCGCCATTCGTGCCGAGTTCGGTGACGAGCGCCGTTCGCAGATCGAGATGAACGCGACCGAGCTCGACACCGAGGACCTGATCACGCCGCAGGACATGGTCGTGACGCTGTCCCACTCGGGCTATATGAAGAGCCAGCCGATCTCCGAATACCGGGCGCAAAAGCGCGGCGGGCGCGGCAAGCTGGCCACGGCGACCAAGGAAGACGACTGGATCGATACGCTGTTCGTGGCCAACACGCACGACTACATCCTGTGCTTCTCGAACCGTGGCCGCCTCTACTGGCTCAAGGTCTACGAGGTGCCGCAAGGTTCGCGAAACTCGCGTGGTCGTCCGATCGTGAACATGTTCCCGCTGGCTGACGGCGAGAAGATCAACGTGATCCTGCCGGTGCGCCAGTTCGATGCGGAGCACTTCATCTTCATGGCCACCGCGCGTGGCACGGTGAAGAAGACCGTACTGACGGATTTCTCGAACCCGCGCAAGGCTGGCATCATCGCCGTCGATCTTGACGAGGGTGACTTCCTGATCGGTGCAGCCGTGACCGACGGCAAGCACGACGTCATGCTGTTCTCGGACGCCGGCAAGGCCGTGCGCTTCGACGAGAACGACGTCCGCCCGATGGGCCGTCAGGCCCGTGGCGTGCGCGGCATGAACTTGGACGAAAGCCAGTCGGTGATCGCCATGCTCGTGGCGCCGGCAGAAACTGATGCCGCCGAGACTCCCGAAGCCAGCATCACCGCCCCGGTGGGCAGCGTGCTGACGGCCACCGAGAACGGCTATGGCAAGCGTACGCCTATCAGTGAATACACTCGACACGGGCGCGGCACCAAGGGCATGATTGCGATCCAGACGAGCGAGCGCAATGGCCGTGTGGTCGCTGCTGCGCTGGTTTCGCCTGAAGACGAGATCATGCTGATCACGACGGGCGGTGTGCTGATTCGCACCCGTGTCGCGGAAATCCGCGAGATGGGCCGCGCCACGCAGGGTGTCACCCTGATCAACGTGGATGAGGGCACGCGGCTGTCGGGGCTGCAGCGCATCGTCGAGACCGACGCCGACACCAATGGCGTGGATGACGACGAGGCGGCGGACGACACCACGGGCGCCAGCGACGCAGGCGCCACTGACGCAGACGCGAATTCGTAATTTGTTGCAACAATGGGACGGCGGCCGGAACTCGCCAGACGGCCGACCGGACTAATCCGGACGTATTTTCCAGGGAGTCATAATGCTCAAAACCTATCGACGTATCGCTGTTCTGGCTGCTTTCGCTCCGCTCATGATGCTGGCGCAAGGTGCGCACGCTCAGGAAGACAAGGACAAGACTGCGGCCATCAAGGAACTGCTGTCCGTCATGCAGGCCGACCAGGCAGTGAAGGGTCAGGCCGATAACTGGCAACAGGGTGCGAAGCAGGAAGCCCCGCTGGTGCTGGAGCAGGTGCTGGTCGAGAACAAGACGCTGAACGACAAGCAGAAGCAGGCCGCTGTCGAGAAGCTCAAGAAGAACGGCGCAGTGCAGCGCATGGTGGATGGCGCGGGCACCGCGTTCAACACCGATGGTTTCCGCAAGGACGCCATCCAGGCGCACTACGACGCGTTCGGCAAGTACTACACGACGCAGGAACTGAAGGACCTGACCACGTTCCTGAAGTCGCCGACGGGCCAGAAGTTCATGCAGAACCAGGGCAAGGCCACCCAGGAAATCTGGGGTTCGATGATGCAGAAGTACGGTCCTCAGGTTGGCAAGTCGATGCGCGACGCCGCCGAGAAGGAAATCACTGCTGCCTCGAAGTAAGCACGCAAGTGATCGACGGTCGGCCTCGTCGGGCCTGATGGTCCGGCGATCCGGCTGTTCCCACCCCGCTCCGGGCGCCTACGGTGTCCAAGGGGCGCGGGTTTTGGGGGATAATGGCTGCCTGGTTCAATCCGGCAGCCATTTTTCTTTTTCCTCCATGAACGATCCCCAGAATCCCGCCCTGACCGGCCTGCAACGTTCGCTGGCCGAGCGCGTCTACAACTTCTCGCCCGGTCCCGCCGCATTGCCGGCCGAGGTCCTGCAGCAGGCCGCGGAAGAAATGCTGTCATGGCGTGGCACCGGGGTGTCGGTGATGGAGATGAGTCACCGCAGCAAGGATTTTGAGAGCATCCATCAGCAGGCGATGGCCGACCTGCGCGAACTGCTGCATATCCCGAAGAATTTCCGCATCCTGTTCATGCAGGGCGGGGCGATTGGCCAGAACGGCATCGTACCGCTGAACCTCGCGGGCCGCGTGCAGGGTGCCAAGCCGAAGACCGATTTCGTGGTCACGGGTACGTGGTCGGTCAAGACCGAGCAGGAAGCGCAGCGCTACAGCGAGGTGAATATCGCCGCGTCGAGCCAGGATCAGAAGTGGCACAAGATTCCCGACGCCAAGTCGTGGAACCTGTCCGACGATGCCGCGTATGTCCACCTGTGCACCAACGAGACCATCGTCGGGGTGGAGTTCCAGGAGATCCCGGACATCGGCCAGACCGGCGTGCACGACAAGGGACGCATTGTCGTGGCCGACGCATCGAGCCATATCCTGTCGCGACCTATCGACTGGTCGCGTGCGCAGGTAGTCTATGGCGGTGCGCAGAAGAACATCGGCCCGGCCGGCGTCACCATCGTCATCGTTCGTGAAGACCTGATCGGCTTCGCACATCCGATGTGCCCGTCGGCGTTCAACTGGCGTCTGGTGGCCGAACATGATTCGATGTACAACACGCCGCCCACCTATGCGATCTACATCGCCGGACTCGTGTTCCAATGGCTCAAGGCCCAGGGCGGCGTGGCCGCAATCGAGCAGCGCAATATCGCCAAGGCGCGTGCGCTGTACGATTACCTGGACCAGAGCGACTTCTACCGTAACGAAATCGATCCCAGCTGCCGCTCGCGCATGAACATACCGTTCCTGCTGCGCGACGAATCGCGCAACGAAGCGTTCCTGACCCAGGCGCGCGCGAATGGCCTGGTACAGCTCAAGGGCCACAAGTCCGTGGGCGGCATGCGCGCCAGCATCTACAACGCAATGCCCCTCGAAGGGGTTGCCGCGCTGGTCGAGTTCATGCGCGAATTCGAGCGCACCGCCGCTTGACGGCGGTGTATCCGACCCCGCTGCCTGGGCGGCGGGCCGTCGTTGCCCCAGACTTTTCCGAGGCCGCCACGACGCGCGGCCCACAGGCCCTGATATGACACAGCAAGACAAGCCGGGCGCAGATGCCGGCGTGCAACGCCCCGACGCCAACGGCTCCAATCCGGGACCGAGTCCGCAGGAACAGGCGCTGTCAGCAGACCTCGCGCCGTTGCGCGACCAGATCGATACCGTTGACCGTGAACTGTTGGCGCTGCTGAACCGCCGTGCGCAACTGGCGCTCGACGTGGGCGAGGTCAAGAAGAAATACGGTGCGCCGGTGTTTCGGCCCGAGCGCGAACTGCAGGTCATCCGCAAGGTGCAGGGTGCCAATCCAGGGCCATTGCTCGGCGAGAGCGTGGCGTCCATCTGGCGTGAGGTGATGTCGGCCTGTCGTGGGCTGGAGAAGCCGCTGGAGATTGCATTCCTTGGCCCGGCCGGCACGTTCTCGGAACAGGCGTTGTACGCGCATTTTGGCCATGAGGTCTCGGGCGTGCCGTGCCCGAGCATTGACGAGGTGTTCCGCGCCGTGGAGGCGGGTACCGTCGAGTATGGCGTGGTGCCGGTGGAAAACTCGACCGAAGGCGCGGTGTCGCGCACGCTCGATCTTTTCCTGCAGACTTCGCTGAAGATCAGCGGCGAGATTGCGCTGAAGGTGCATCACAACCTGATGGCTTCCACGCCTGACATGAAGGGCGTGAAGGTAGTGCGCGCCCACGCGCAGGCGCTGGCGCAGTGTCAGCACTGGCTGACCGCGAACTTTCCGCATCTGGAGCGGCAGGCCGTATCGAGCAACGCCGAGGCCGCGCGCATGGCAAGCGAGGATCCTACCGTGGCAGCGATCGCAGGTGAGTCTGCGGCCAACCGCTATCACCTGCACATTGTCCGCACGCATATCCAGGACGATCCACACAACCGCACGCGCTTTGCCGTGATCGGCCGTTACGAGACGGAGCCGTCGGGCAGTGACCAGACGTCGATGATCCTGTCGGTGCCGAACAAGGCTGGCGCGGTGTATCAATTGTTGGCGCCGCTGGCCGAGAACGGCGTGTCGATGTGCCGATTCGAATCGCGTCCGGCACGTAGCGGGGCGTGGGAATACTACTTCTATGTCGATGTGGAAGGCCATCAGCACGATCCGTCCGTAGCGCGCGCGATCGACATGCTGCGCGCCAATGCGGCATATCTGAAAGTGCTGGGCTCTTACCCGTCGAGCAAGTAACCGGAGCAGATCATGGCAGAGCAGGGTAACGCGGCAGACTACTTCGGTCCCACCTACGTCCGGAAGATTTCGCCGTACATCGCAGGAAAGCCGATTTCCGAGGTTGCGCGCGAGTTCGGACTCGATGAGGCGCGCATCGTCAAGCTGGCGTCGAACGAGAATCCGCTCGGCATGCCGGCTTCGGCCAAGGCCGCCGTCGCAGAGGCGGTGGAAGATTTGGGCCGCTATCCCGACAGCAACGGCTTTGCGTTGAAGGCAGCGTTGTCGGAAAAGTATGACGTGCCGGCGGAATGGCTGACGCTGGGCAATGGCAGCAACGATATTCTGGAGCTGGCCGCGCACGCGCTGGTGCGCGCCGGTGAATCGATCGTCTATGCCGAGTATTCGTTCGCGGTCTACGCACTGGCTACGCAGGAAGTGGGTGCGCGGGCCATCGAGGTGAAGTCGCGTCGGTACGGTCATGATCTCGATGCGATGGCTGCCGCCATCACGCCCGACACAAAGCTGGTGTTCGTTGCCAATCCGAACAATCCGACGGGCACGTTCGTGTCCGCAGCCGAGATCGAAGCGTTCCTTGCAAAGGTGCCGTCGCACGTCGTGGTTGTGCTCGACGAGGCGTACAACGAGTATCTCGATCCGGCGCAACAATACGAGTCCGTGGCATGGGTGCGGAAGTATCCCAACCTGATGGTGTCCCGGACGTTCTCGAAGGCGTACGGCCTCGCGGGTTTGCGCGTGGGATACGGCGTAGCGCAGCCCCCGCTGACCGACCTGCTCAATCGTGTGCGCCAGCCGTTCAATGTCAACAGCCTGGCGCAGGCCGCTGCGGTGGCAGCGCTGGGTGATGCAGATTTCCTGCAACGCAGCGCGGCACTGAACCGCGCTGGCAAGGCGCAACTGGTGGCCGCCTTCGAGCGGTTGGGTCTGGAATACGTCCCGTCGTCGGGCAACTTCGTCATGGTCCGCGTGGGGACCGACGATGGCGCTGGCGCGCGCGTGAATCTGGCGATGCTCAAGCAGGGTGTGATCGTGCGGCCCGTGGCGAACTATGGGTTGCCGCAGTGGTTGCGTATCACGATTGGTTTGCCCGACGAGAACGCCGCGTGCATCGCGGCGCTCGAGCAGGCGTTGAAGTGAATCCAGGCAGGTTTGAATCCGTGAACGCTCTGCATTTTTCCCGTGTTGTGATTGTCGGTGTCGGCCTGATCGGCGGATCGCTGGCGCTGTCGCTCAAGCGTGCCGGCGTAGTGGGCACCGTCGTGGGAGTGGGCCGCTCGGCGGCGTCGCTCGACAAGGCCATGAAGCTTGGCGTAATCGACGAGGCCGCGACGTCGCTGGCCGACGCCGCACGTGGCGCCAGCCTGATCGTGCTGTGCGCGCCGGTGGCGCAGAACTTTGCGTTGCTGCATGCGCTGGAGCCGCACCTGGAACCGGGCACGATTGTCACCGATGCGGGCAGTACGAAGTCCGACGTGATCATGGCGGCCAAGACGGCACTCGGTGACAAGGTTGCCCAGTTCGTGCCCGCCCACCCGATCGCCGGGCGAGAGTTGAACGGCGTGGAAGCTGCGCTGAACGATCTGTATCTCGGCAAGAAAGTGGTGCTGTGCCCGCTGCAGGAGAACAGCCGCACCGATGTGGCCGCGGTGCGCGCGATGTGGGAGTCGGCAGGCGCCGATTGCCACGTGATGTCCGCTGTGCAGCATGATGCCGTGTTCGCATCCGTCAGTCATCTGCCCCACGTGTTGGCCTACGCGCTGGTGGCGCAGACCGCCAATGCGGAGGACGCCGCGTTGAAGCTGGATTTCGCAGGTGGCGGCTTCCGGGATTTCACGCGCATCGCGGCCTCGTCGCCGGAGATGTGGCGCGATATCTGTGTCGCGAACAAGGATGCTCTGCTGCGCGAGATCGACACCTACGAAGCAGTGCTCGGCTATCTGAAAAAGCAGATCAAGGCGGGCGATGGTGAGGCGCTGGAGCGCGTATTCAAGCGCGCCAGCGAGACCCGCCTGAAATGGGGCGCCGCGCGTGCGACCGCCCTCCATAACGTAGAACCCTGACGCTGTCGCGCCATTAGCGTGATGGCCATGCTGCCAAGACCATGGAACATCTGACCCTCGGCCCCCTGACCCGTGCATCGGGTACGGTCCGCCTGCCCGGCTCGAAGAGCATTTCCAATCGAGTGCTGCTGCTGGCCGCACTGGCCACCGGCGAAACCCGCGTGCGGGACCTGCTCGATTCCGACGACACGCGTGTCATGCTCGAAGCGCTGAACATGCTGGGCGTGACATGGCGGCGCGATGGCGGCGACTGCATCGTGACGGGCGTGGGTGGGCAGTTTCCGACCAAATCGGCTGACCTGTTCATGGGCAATGCCGGCACCGCCATCCGTCCGCTGACTGCCGCGCTGGCCCTGCAGGGCGGCGCGTACAAGCTGAGCGGGGTGCCGCGCATGCACGAGCGGCCGATCGGCGATCTGGTCGACGGACTGCGGCAGGTGGGGGCTGCTATCGACTATCTGGGTACGCCCGGCTATCCGCCGTTGCAGATCCAGCCTGCCGAAATCCGTATCGACGCGCCGATCCGCGTGCGCGGCGATGTTTCCAGCCAGTTCCTGACTGCGTTGCTGATGACGCTGCCGATGGCCAAGTCGGCGTCGGGCAAGATCGAAATCGAGATGGTGGGAGAGCTGATCTCGAAGCCGTATGTCGAGATCACGCTGAACCTGCTGGCGCGCTTCGGTATCGATGTGGAGCGCCAGGGTTGGGAGCGGTTCATCCTGCCGGCCGAGGCCCAGTACCAGTCGCCGGGCGAGATCTATGTGGAAGGCGATGCCTCGACGGCTTCGTACTTCCTGGCGGCGGGTGCCATCGGTGGTGGTCCGGTGCGTGTGGAGGGCGTGGGCCTGTCGAGCATCCAGGGGGACGTGCGCTTTGCAGACGCGCTGAATCGCATGGGCGCCAATGTGATGGCCGGCGATAACTGGATCGAGGTGCGCGGTACCGAGCGCGACGATGGCCGGCTGAACGGCATCGAACTCGACTGCAACCATATTCCCGATGCAGCGATGACGCTGGCCGTGGCCGCGCTGTTCGCCGACGGCACTACCACGCTGACCAATATCGCGAGCTGGCGCGTCAAGGAAACGGATCGCATCGCTGCCATGGCCACGGAGTTGCGCAAGCTCGGTGCGGAGGTGGAGGAAGGTGCGGACTACCTGAAAGTGACGCCACCGGCATCGCAGTCAGCCTGGCAGACCCCGGCAGACGGAATTGGCACCTATGATGATCATCGGATGGCCATGTGTTTCTCGTTGGCCGCTTTTGGGCCGCTGCCGGTGCGGATCAACGAACCCGGCTGCGTCGCCAAGACGTTCCCGGAATACTTCGCGGTATTTGGCGGCGTGACGCAGTAAGTATGAGGATGGTTGCGCAGCCTTTTGTGGGGGCGGGTAGTAACGCGCCGCCGCGCAACCATGGTCCCCATCGTAACGATTCACGATTGATTCCGGAAATCAATAGTTTCAAGCTAACCAATAAAGAATGACTATTATCGACGTCATCACCATTGATGGTCCAACCGCATCCGGCAAAGGCACGGTGGCCCATAAGGTGGCAGACGCCCTCGGCTTTCACCTCCTCGACAGCGGCGCGCTCTATCGGCTCGTGGCGCTGGCCAGCGATCGCGCCAATGTCGACGTGCAGGAGGTGGATACCCTCGCAAAGATTGCCCTGCGCCTCGATGTGAAGTTCGGCCCGGATCGGGTCTGGCTCGAAGGCGAGGAAGTCAGTCAATTGATCCGCCAGGAAGCCATTGGCAACCGGGCCTCGGCGCTGGCCGTGCATCAGCCGGTTCGCGATGCGTTGACGGCACTTCAGCGTGGTTTCCGCAAGCTCCCCGGCCTTGTGGCGGACGGCCGCGATATGGGCACGGTGATCTTCCCGGAGGCCCCGCTCAAGGTATTCCTGACCGCGAGTGTCGAGGCGCGCGCCCGCAGGCGCTATAAACAATTGATTGATAAGGGAATTTCTGCTAATATCGAAGACCTTTTGCGTGACCTCGAGGCGCGCGACGCGCGGGATCGTTCCCGTGCCGCCGCGCCGCTGCGTCCCGCAGAGGGTGCGTATCGCCTGGATACCTCTGAAATGACGGTGGACGAGGCGGTGACGCAGGTGCTGGAGTGGTTCGCCGCCGTGCGCGTTTCGCAGTAGCTCGCAAGAAATTTTCAAGCGCGCTGCTGATGGCGCGATAACGTTGGGAAAGCCCCGACACCAAGGAGCCCGGATCGAAAATCTTCGACGCCCGGGTGTATTGCAACCTAACCCCGCTGCACTGGCAGACTGAGCACGACCCTCGTGCCGGCCAATGTACTGCGGATTGCTACTTACGTTTATGTCCGACCTGCAAACTAACGAATCCTTTGCCGCACTGTTCGAGGAATCGATCGCCCGCTCCAATATGAAGGCTGGCGAAGTGATTTCCGCTGAAGTCGTGCGCATCGACCACAACTTCGTGGTCGTCAATGCCGGCCTCAAGTCCGAAGCATTTGTGCCGGTGGAGGAGTTCCTGAACGACCAGGGCGAACTCGAAGTGCAGGCCGGCGACTACGTCTCCGTGGCCATCGATGCACTCGAGAACGGCTATGGCGACACGATTCTCTCCCGCGACAAGGCCAAGCGCCTGGCATCGTGGCTGAACCTCGAGAAGGCGCTGGAAGACGGCGAGATCATCTCGGGTACCGTGACCGGCAAGGTCAAGGGCGGCCTGACTGTCATGGTCAACGGCATCCGCGCATTCCTGCCGGGTTCGCTCGTCGACGTGCGTCCGATCAAGGACACCACGCCGTACGAAGGCAAGACCCTGGAATTCAAGGTCATCAAGCTCGATCGCAAGCGTAACAACGTCGTGCTGTCGCGTCGCGCCGTGGTGGAAGCCACGCTGGGCGAAGAGCGCCAGAAGCTGATGGAAACGCTGAAGGAAGGCGCCATCGTCAACGGTATCGTCAAGAACATCACCGACTACGGCGCGTTCGTGGACCTGGGTGGTATCGACGGCCTGCTGCACATCACCGACCTGGCCTGGCGCCGTGTCCGCCACCCGAGCGAAGTGCTGTCGGTTGGTCAGGAAATCACCGCCAAGATCCTCAAGTTCGACCAGGAAAAGAACCGCGTCTCGCTGGGCGTGAAGCAACTGGGCGAAGATCCGTGGGTGGGCATCTCGCGCCGTTACCCGCAAGGCACGCGTCTGTTCGGCAAGGTGACGAACCTGACCGACTACGGCGCATTCGTGGAAATCGAAGCCGGTATCGAAGGCCTGGTCCACGTGTCGGAAATGGACTGGACCAACAAGAACGTGGCCCCGTCGAAGGTTGTCCAGCTGGGCGACGAAGTCGAAGTCATGGTTCTGGATATCGACGAAGACAAGCGTCGTATCAGCCTGGGCATGAAGCAGTGCAAGGCCAACCCGTGGGACGATTTCAGCCGCAACCACAAGAAGGGCGACAAGCTGGCCGGCCAGATCAAGTCGATCACCGACTTCGGCGTGTTCATCGGTCTGCCGGGCGGCATCGACGGCCTGGTGCACCTGTCGGACCTGTCGTGGCAAGAGACGGGCGAAGAAGCCGTGCGCAAGTACAAGAAGGGCGACGAAGTGGAAGCTGTCGTCCTGGGCATCGACGTCGACAAGGAACGCATCTCGCTGGGTATCAAGCAGCTGTCGGGCGATCCGTTCAACAACTTCATCTCGGCTAACGACAAGGGTTCGCTCGTTACCGGCACGATCAAGACTGTTGATCCGAAGGGTGCTGTCGTGCAACTGGCAGACGACGTGGAAGGCTACCTGCGTGCTTCGGAAATCTCCGCAGACCGCGTGGAAGATGCCCGCAACGTGCTGAAGGAAGGCGAGCAGATCACCGCACTGGTGGTGAACGTCGACCGCAAGTCGCGCAACATCAACCTGTCGATCAAGGCCAAGGACAGTGCTGACCAGCAAGAAGCCATGCAGAAGTTCCAGGCTGATACCGGCGCCGCTGGTACGACCAACCTGGGCGCGCTGCTGAAGGCCAAGCTGGGCCAGGACAACCAGTAATTTACGAGCGCCGCGCGAACAGCGAGACCGCCCATGACCAAGTCTGAGCTCGTCGAGAAACTGGCTGCCCGTTTTCCGCAGTTGCTGCTGCGGGATGCGGACATTTCAGTGAAAACGATACTCGACGCGATGTCCGAGGCTCTGGCCGATGGTCATCGTATCGAGATCCGTGGCTTCGGCAGCTTTGGTCTGAACAAGCGGCCGCCTCGCGTGGGTCGCAACCCCAAGTCCGGCGAACGAGTGCTGGTGCCCGAGAAACGGGTGCCGCACTTCAAGGCGGGCAAGGAGTTGCGCGAACGGGTGGATCGCCCGGCAATGCCGCAAAGTGGCGTTATGGCCTCCAACGGCCAGGCGTTGCACGGCAAGGCCGGGCAGTTGTCGGCGCCGCAGTCTTCCGCTCCGGCGGGGCTGCATGACGACAGCCAGCTGAATCTGGTCCGCTCGTAGGAAAGCTCGCCATCACTGGCAGCCTGTTGAAAAGCGCTCCCCCGGGAGCGCTTTTTTCGTTTACCGATGCGACCAATGGTTACCGTTTGCAGGAAGTGATTCCGCTACAATGCCGGGAATCCGTCGCCCGGCGTTCCATAACGCATCCTGCCCGGATGCCCGCTCCTGTTCCGATGGCCCTCACCGCATGAAACTCGTCGCCTGGATCTTCCGCATCGTCCTGTTCGTCCTGTTGTTCGTGCTGGCGCTGCGCAATACCGCCGATGCCGACCTGCAACTGTTCTTTGGCGCGGTCTGGCATGCGCCGCTGATCCTGATTCTGCTCGCCGCATTCGGGCTCGGTATCGTGGCGGCGCTGGCTGCCGTGGCGCCTGGCCTGATGCGCCAGCGGATGGAGGCCGCGCGGCTGCGTCGCGCGCTGAGCCAGGTGCGTGCCGCAACCGCTCCCGTCGATCCCGTGCCGCCAGAGGCAAAGCCGGGCGTTCCCTATAACGTAGTCGGCCCGAAAGTCTGATCCATGATGTTTGAAACCTGGTGGCTGCTAGCGCTGCCACTTGTCTTTGGCCTTGGCTGGATGGCGGCGCGGTTTGATCTGCGCCAGCTGATCAGCGAGCAAGGCGCGTTGCCGCGCTCCTACTTCAAGGGCCTCAATTTCCTGCTCAACGAACAGCCTGACCAGGCGATCGATGCGTTCGTCGAGGTTGCCCGGCTCGATCCCGAGACCACGGAACTGCATTTCGCGCTGGGCGCGCTGTTCCGCCGCCGGGGCGAAACGGAGCGGGCCATCCGCGTGCACCAGAACCTGGCGACGCGGCCCGACCTTCCCGAGCCCGAACGTGAGCACGCACTCTACGAACTGGGGCAGGACTACTTGCGTGCAGGTCTGCTCGACCGTGCCGAGGAATCGCTGCGCCGGCTGATGTCGGGTCCGTATGCGGCATCGGCCAAGCGCGTGCTGCTGGAACTGTACGAAGTGGAAAAGGAATGGCTCAAGGCCATCGACGCCGCGCGCGAGCTGCAGACACTCGAACAGAAGGATTACCGCATACAAATCGCCCAGTTCTGCTGCGAACTGGCGCAGGACGCGCTACAGAAGAAAAAGCCCGAAGACGCCGTCACCTGGCTGGGCCGTGCCCGCGAGGAGAATCCGGCCAACGTCCGCGCGCCGATCCTGCTGGGTGACGTATCGGCTGCTGCGGGTGACCTGCCGGGCGCCCTGAAGCATTGGCTCGCCATCGAATCCCAGGATGCTGCCTACCTGCCGCTGGTGGCCGATCGTGTGGTGAAGGCGTATGCCACGCTTGGCGAGCAAGGCAAGGCGCTGGACTGGCTGCGTGGGCTGCTCAAGGGCAACCTCGCGGCCGAACTGCTCGACACTGCGTATCGGACCGAACTCGAAGTCAATGGGCCGGTGGGCGCGGCAACACTGATGCGCGAGCAACTGCGCCGCCAGCCGACGCTGCTGGCGCTGACAAAGTATTTCGAAGCGCAGGCCGCCGAGAAACAGGCCGCTGACGCGGGCGGCGTGGGTACGCCAGACGAGCAGGCGCAGGAAACCGCTGCTATCCGCGATCTGTTGCAACTTCGCACGCGCAATCTGGCGCGCTACACGTGCCGCGAGTGCGGCTTCCGCGCGCGCCTGTTTTATTGGCAGTGCCCGGGCTGCAACCGCTGGGAAACTTATGCGCCGCGTCGCTCCGAAGCGCTTGGCTAGGACAATTCAGGCGAACGTCACAGTTCTGGAGCCTCAGTAAATGAAAGTCACGATTATCGGCAGCGGCTATGTGGGTCTGGTGACCGGCGCCTGCCTGGCCGAACTCGGTAACGCCGTATTTTGCCTCGACGTAGATGAAAAGAAGATCGCGCTGCTCAATGCTGGCGGTGTACCGATCTACGAGCCGGGCCTCAAGGAATTGATCGACCGCAACCGCGCGGCGGGGCGGCTCACGTTCTCCACCGATGTTGCGGCCAGCGTCGAACATGCCGATGTGCAGTTCATCGCCGTAGGCACGCCGCCGGACGAGGATGGCTCGGCGGACCTGCAGTACGTGCTGGCTGCCGCGCGCAATATCGGCCGGCACATGACCGGATTCAAGGTGGTGGTGGACAAGTCCACGGTGCCCGTCGGCACTGGCGATCGTGTCACTGCTGCAATCCGCGAGGAGCTGTCCGCGCGCGGACTGGAAGACCTGCAGTTCTCGGTGGTGTCGAATCCGGAATTCCTGAAGGAAGGCGCGGCCGTCGAAGACTTCATGCGGCCCGACCGCATCGTGCTGGGTTGCGCGCCCGACGCCGCCGGCCGCCATGCGCAGGCGATCATGCGCCAGCTCTACTCGCCGTTCAACCGCAATCATGAACGCACCTTCTATATGGATGTGCGCTCGGCCGAGTTCACCAAGTACGCCGCCAATTCGATGCTGGCCACGCGGATCTCGTTCATGAACGAATTGGCCAACCTGGCCGATGAAGTGGGTGCCGATATCGAACTGGTGCGCATGGGTATCGGCTCGGACCCGCGCATCGGTTACAGCTTCCTCTACGCGGGCGCCGGCTATGGTGGTTCATGCTTCCCGAAGGACGTGCAGGCACTGATGCGTACGGCCAGCGCTCATGGCAAGCCGATGCGCGTGCTCGAGGCCGTGGAGGCCGTCAACGACGCGCAGAAGCAGGTGCTGGGCGAGAAGGTCATTCGCCGTTTTGGCGAAGACCTGAGCGGCAAGACTTTCGGCATCTGGGGTCTGGCTTTCAAGCCGAAT
Source organism: Cupriavidus sp. DL-D2 (assembly GCF_039710735.1). Taxonomy (NCBI): domain Bacteria; kingdom Pseudomonadati; phylum Pseudomonadota; class Betaproteobacteria; order Burkholderiales; family Burkholderiaceae; genus Cupriavidus; species Cupriavidus sp. DL-D2. The sequence goes on from NZ_JBDKXK010000005.1 coordinate 71,930, forward strand.
ACCGACGATATGCGCGAGGCCCCGTCGCGCGTGCTGGCGCGTGAACTGGTGTCGCGTGGCGCGTCGCTGCGCGTGCATGATCCCGTGGCGATGGCCGAGGCCCGCCGCGTGATGGAAGCCGATCTGGCCGGCATCGAGGGGGGGATGGCGCGCGTGCAATTCTGCGACGCGCAGATGGACGTGCTGACGGGCGCCGATGCGCTGGTGATCGTGACGGAATGGAAGGTGTTCCGCAGCCCCGATTTCGCGCAGATCCGCACGATGCTGAAAACGCCGGTCGTCATCGACGGCCGCAACCTCTATGAACCCGATGCAATGGCCGATGCCGGCATCGAATATCACGCGATCGGGCGTTCGAACGCCCATCCCTGATTGGTATGCCTGACCGCGCCTGACCGGCGCGAGGCGTGTCGCAAAGGACAGTTCATGAGCAAGAACATCATTCCGCAGGAACAAATCCAGAAGGCCCAGGTGCTGGTGGTGGGCGACATGATGCTGGACCGCTACTGGTTTGGCGATGTCGAGCGCATCTCGCCCGAGGCGCCAGTCCCCGTGGTGCAGATCAAGCGCAGCGACGAACGACTGGGCGGTGCCGCCAACGTGGCGCGCAATGCCGCGGCGCTGGGTGCACGAGTTGGCATGCTGGGCGTGGTCGGCGACGACGAACCCGGCCGCACGCTTGAGGCCCTGCTGGCGGCCAGCCATGTGCAACCATACCTGCATCACGACCGGTCGCTGAGCACGACGATCAAGCTGCGCGTGATGGCGCACCAGCAGCAACTGCTGCGCGTCGATTTCGAGAACGCGCCGGCCAGCGAAGTGCTGGCATCGGTACAGGATCGGTATAACGCACTAGTGAAGGACTATCAGGTACTGGTGCTGTCCGACTACGGCAAGGGCGGGCTGACGCACGTCGGCCGCATGGTCGAGGCGGGGCGCGCCGCTGGCCGGACCGTGCTGATCGATCCGAAGGGCGATGACTACTCGCGCTATCGCGGCGCCACGCTGATCACACCGAACCGTTCCGAAATGCGTGCCGTAGTGGGCGCCTGGAAGACCGAAGCGGACCTGACGATCCGCGCCCAGAACCTGCGCCGCGACCTGCATCTGGAGGCGTTGCTGCTGACGCGCTCGGAAGAGGGCATGACGCTCTACACCGAAGCGGAAGTACTCCACGTCTCGGCCCAGGCCCGCGAAGTCTATGATGTATCGGGGGCCGGCGATACGGTGATCGCCACGCTGGCCACGATGCTCGGCGCCGGTGTGCCGCTCAAGGAAGCGGTGCAGCACGCCAACCGCGCCGGTGCCATCGTCGTCGGCAAGCTCGGCACCGCTGTTGTCAGTTATTCCGAATTGTTCGGCGCCTGAAGCGCGCCCTAGCCAGAATCCGCCATGACCATCATCGTGACCGGCGCTGCCGGCTTTATCGGCAGCAACATCGTCAAGGGCCTCAACGATCGCGGCGAGACCGACATCGTTGCCGTGGATAACCTGACGCGTGCCGAGAAATTCAACAACCTCGTGGATTGCGAGATTGCCGATTACCTGGACAAGACCGAGTTCGTCGAGCGCTTCAAGCGTGGCGAGTTTGGCAAGGTCCGCGCGGTGTTTCATGAAGGCGCGTGCTCCGATACCATGGAGACCGACGGCCGCTACATGATGGAGAACAACTACCGCTATACGCTGGCGCTGATGGAGGCGTGCCTGGAACAGGGCACGCAGTTCCTGTACGCGTCCTCGGCGGCCACCTATGGCGCTTCGACCATGTTCCGCGAAGACCGCGACTACGAGAAGCCGCTGAACGTCTACGGTTACTCGAAGTTCCTGTTCGACCAGGTGGTGCGTCGTCGCCTGCCCACCGCGCTGTCGCAGATCGTAGGCTTCCGATATTTCAATGTCTATGGCCCGCGCGAGTATCACAAGGGCCGCATGGCGTCGGTGGCGTTCCACCACTTCAACCAGTTCCGTGCCGAGGGCACCGTGAAGCTGTTCGGCGAGTACAACGGCTACGCGCCGGGTACGCAGAGCCGCGACTTCGTGTCGGTGGAGGATGTGGTCAAGGTCAACCTGTACTTCCTCGATCACCCGGGCAAGTCCGGCATCTTCAACCTCGGGACAGGCCGGTCGCAGCCGTTCAACGATATCGCGGTGTCGGTGGTCAACGCGCTGCGCGAGGCGGACGACAAGCCGCCGCTCTCGCTCGACGAGATGGTGCAGGAAGGGCTGGTCGAGTACGTGAAGTTTCCCGATGCGCTGCGCGGCAAGTACCAGTGCTTCACGCAATCCGATGTGTCGCGCCTGCGCGCCGCCGGCTACGACGCACCGTTCCTCACGGTGCAGGAAGGCGTGGAGCGTTACTGCAAGTGGTTGATGGAACGTAGCTGACCCGTCGGATGTTGTTTTTGATGTGGTTTGCGTGCGACGCTGATGGCGCGCAAACCTCGTAGGAATTTGGGAGTGCAACGCTCCCATTGCAGTGCGGACACATAAGCGCGCGGAAGTCGTGAACTTGTGTGTCCGGCCGTTTCTGAGGCCCATTCGGAAACCTATCCTGACCTTCCCTGCTGCCATCCGGCGGCGGGTCAACAAAAAAGGAAAGGAGTTCCTGATGCACAAGATCCTCGTACATTCCCTCTCGAAAGTGTTCCATGCCGTCCGCGACGGCTGGCGCGATGTGGCCGTGGCGCTCGGCATGGCAGTGGCCCTGCTCGGCATGGGTCCCGCTTACGCCAATGTCGACGTCAATACGGCAGACGAGGCCGCGCTTACCGCGCTCAAGGGAATCGGACCGGCCACGGCCAAGCGCATCCTCGACGAACGTGACAAACATGGTGCATTCCAGGACGCTGCCGATCTGGCCGATCGTGTGCCGGGCGTGGGATCGAAGTCGGCTGCCAATCTTGAAGCTTCGGGGTTGACCTTTGGTAAACCTGCAGCGGCGCCCAAGGCGACGCGCAAGGATGCCCGTCCGGTAGCGAAGTCAGCTCAGGCATCCAGCCAGAAGCCTGCAGCGACGCGCTGACCCGCGGCGGGGCTGCCTCTCCCGGTGGCCCTGTCCGGCGTCAACAGGTTGCGGCTGGTATGCGTTGTGCTTGGCTGGCATTCGTGCGCCGGCCGTGCCGATTTGCACGGTTCGGGGTGCGCGGTATCATCCGCATCGCTGAGAAAGCGTGCAGGTGCATGCCGTCACCTGCTGCACCAGGACGCTATACGCGCGTCGACACATTCCAACAAACAGGCATACCGCTGACAGGGAGAGAACAATATGGCGAATGGCCAGGACAGTACCGACAGCAATCATGACGAGGGTTTCCTGCCGAAATGGCGGCTCAAGACCACGGGCGTGATCGGCCCCGATGAACGCCTGCCGGCCGGACAGACGCTGCTGGCGGGCATCCAGCACGTGGTGGCGATGTTCGGCTCCACGGCCATCGCGCCGATCCTGATGGGATTCCATCCCAACATCGCGATCCTGTTCTCGGGCATCGGTACCTTGCTGTTCTTCCTGTGCGTGCGCGGGCGCGTACCGAGCTACCTCGGTTCGAGCTTCGCATTCATTGCCGTGGTGATCGCTGCCACCGGCTACGGCGGTAGCGGCCCCAATCCGAATATTCCCGTGGCGCTCGGCGGCATCATCGCGGCCGGTGCGCTCTATACGGTGATCGGACTTGTGGTGCAGGCCGTGGGCTATGCGTGGGTCGAAAAGCTCATGCCGCCCGTGGTCACTGGCGCAATCGTCGCTGCCATCGGGCTGAACCTCGCACCGGTAGCGGTCAAGGCCGTCAGTGGCGCGCCGCTCGACACATGGGTGGGGCTGCTGACAGTGCTCGCCGTGGGCCTCATCGCGGTCCGTGCGCCGGGTATGCTGGGGAGATTGCCGGTCCTGCTGGGCGGCCTGGCTGGCTATCTTGCCTACTTTGTTGCCACTAACCTGATGGGTATGGGCAAGGCGATCGATTTCTCGGGCGTGGCGGCGGCCAGCTGGTTTGGCATGCCTGAATTCACGACGCCGGTCTTCGAGTTCAATGCGATGCTGCTGATCGCGCCGGTGGCCATCGTGCTGGTCGCGGAGAACCTCGGGCACATCAAGGCTATTGGCGTGATGACGGGTCGCAATCTTGACCCGTACATCGGCCGCGCGTTCATTGGCGATGGCGTGGCCACGATGCTGTCCGCGTCGGGTGGCGGCACGGGTGTGACCACCTACGCCGAGAACATGGGCGTGATGGCTGTGACGAAGATCTACTCGACGCTGATCTTCGTGGTGGCTGCTGCCGTGGCGATCCTGCTCGGTTTCTCGCCGAAGTTCGGCGCATTGATCCTGACGATTCCCGGTCCGGTGATCGGTGGCCTGACCATCGTCGTCTTCGGTCTGATCTCGGCAACGGCCGGCCGGATCTGGGTGCAGAACCACGTCGATTTCTCGAGTTCGCGCAACCTGATCACGGTGGGTGCGACGTTGACGGTGGCTGCCGGTGACCTGACGCTGAAGCTGGGCGGCATGACGCTGGGGGGCATCGGGACTGCGACGTTTGGTGCGATCCTGCTCTACCATCTGCTCGGCAAGGGCCGTGAGGAAGAGCAAGGGCTGACGCACTGAAAGTCCCGGCCACCGGTGCGGGTAAGGTGGGTGCATTACAATGGCCGACGAAAATCTGAGCGACCCCGCACCATGGCCTATAAAACGATTGAAGACACCATCGGCAACACGCCGCTGGTGAGACTGCAGCGCATTCCCGGCGCTGCCATCGAAGCGCGCGGCAACGTGATCCTTGGCAAGCTCGAGGGAAACAATCCCGCCGGGTCGGTCAAGGACCGTCCCGCACTGTCGATGATCCGCCGAGCAGAAGAGCGCGGCCGCATCAAGCCGGGCGATACGCTGATCGAGGCCACGTCGGGCAATACCGGCATTGCGCTGGCCATGGCCGCAGCGGTGCGTGGCTACCGCATGATCCTGATCATGCCCGAGGACCTGAGCCTTGAGCGCCGCCAGAGCATGGCGGCGTATGGTGCCGAGATCATTCTGACCCCGGTGAAGGGCGGTATGGAGTACGCACGCGACCTGGCGGATGCCATGGAGCGCGAAGGCAAGGGTGTCATCCTCGACCAGTTCGCCAATCCGGACAATCCGCTGGCGCACTACGAGACGACGGGGCCCGAGCTGTGGCGCGATACCGAAGGCCGCATCACGCACTTCGTCTCGGCCATGGGCACGACCGGCACCATCACCGGTGTGTCGCGCTATCTGAAGGAAAAGAACCCCGCAATCCAGATCGTCGGCGCCCAGCCGGCCGAGGGTTCGCGCATTCCAGGCATTCGTAAATGGCCGGAAGCGTATCTGCCGAAAATCTATGACCCGAAGTTCGTCGATCGCCAGGAGCCGGTGACGCAGGCCGATGCCGAACATATGGCCCGCCGCATGGCCCGCGAGGAAGGCATCTTCTGCGGCATCTCGGCCGCTGGCGCACTGTGCGTGGCCCTGCGCGTCGCCGAAGAAGTAGAGAACGCGACGATCGTATTCGTGGTCTGCGACCGCGGGGATCGGTATCTGTCGACGGGCGTGTTTCCGGCTTGAGTCGGTAGCGATCCCTCTGTTTTTCTCCCCTCTCCCGCCTTGCGGGAGAGGGGAGAAAACCACGCCAACAACAGGCGCCTCACCCCATCGCTGCCTTCACCGCCTCTCCCAGCTGGTACACCGCCAGCGCATAGAAGAAGCTGCGGTTGTAGCGCGTCAGCACATAGAAGTTTCGCAGCCCAATCATGTATTCGACGGGCTGGTCTGGCGTGGGCAGGTCCACCACGAGCACGCCGGTTTCGCCTTCGCGCTGTGTGTCGATCGGCTCGTCCACACGCAGTCCCGCACGCGTGAGCTGGTTCAGTGTGCGCGTCGGCCAGGGTTCACCGTCAGCGGCGGCTGCGGCAACGCCCAGGCTGCCCGCATCGCTGGCGATGCGCCAGGCCACGGGGCGGTTCGCTTCCCATCCATGCAGTTGCAGGAAACGTCCGACACTACCGATGGCATCGGTGGGGCTGTTGCGCAGGTCGACATGGCGGTCGCCGTCATAGTCCACGGCGTACTCGCGCAGACTCGTCGGCATGAACTGCGGAATGCCCACCGCGCCGGCATAGGAACCGAGCACCGAGAACACGTCAGTCTTCGTCTCGCGGCACCAGAGCAGGTAGTCGGCCAGCTGGTTGCGGAACAACTGGGTGCGGGCGGCGCGGTTCGGGGTGTCCGGGTAATCGAAGGCTAGCGTCGACAAGGAGTCGATCACGCGGAACGTTCCCATGTCCCGGCCGTAGATCGTCTCGACGCCGATGATGCCGACGATTACCGACGCCGGCACGCCAAATTCGGCTTCGGCGCGGCGCAGTGTTTCGCGGTTCTGCTGCCAGAAGCGCACACCGGCATTGATCCGGATCGGTTCGATGAAGCGTGAGCGATAGGCGCGCCAGCTTTTCTTGCCGGGAGTTGTCGGCGGCATGATCAGCCGCGCCACAGTGGCCGAGAACACGGCCTGGCTGAAATACGATTCAAGCTCGGCGCGCGGGAAGTTGTTGCGCGCCACCATATCGTCGATGAACGCCCGTGCCTGGGGATGGTTCTGATAGCGGCCCGGTTCGATTTCCTCTTCCCGGGTACTGCTCACGCGACGCTTGCCAGCGGCAAGCAGCTTGGGAGAAACGCCGCACAGGCCCAATGCGGCAGCGGTGAGTGCGGCGCCCAGCAGGGGGCGGCGCAGGGAGCGCTGTTGGTCGGTCATGTTGTCCTTTGCAAGTCGGACCGAGTATAGCGGATGCGATACATGCGAAGTCCGACGGCCCCGGCCTTGGAAGCGGGGCTCAGTGGCGCTCGGGCATCCGCGAAAGACCCGGCACGTCCTGTGCTAACGTAACGTCTGGAGACAAACTTGACCCGCAAACGAAAATGCCAACGGGCTATTACACGCATCCGTCGTTCCTGTTGCACGAGATGGGGCATTTCCACCCCGAGTGCCCGGAACGGCTGCAGGCCATCGAAGACCATCTGATTTCCCATGGGATGGACGGCTTGCTCGACCGGCGCGATGCCCCGGCCGCCACCGAAGACCAGATCGAACGTGTGCACCGGCCCGACTACGTGGCCAGCCTGACGGCGAACATCCCGTCAGCGGGGAGCTACTATCCCATCGATCCCGATACCTCGATGAACCGCCATACGCTGGCGGCTGCCACCCACGCAGCGGGGGCGGCCGTGGCCGCTACCGACGCAGTGATCACAGGAGAGATCGAGAACGCTTTCTGCTGCGTGCGCCCGCCTGGCCACCACGCCGAACCGGATCGCGCGATGGGTTTCTGCTTCTTCAACAACGTGGCGATTGCCGCGCGCCACGCGCTGGCGGCACACGGTCTGGCGCGCGTGGCAGTGATCGACTTCGATGTCCATCATGGCAACGGTACGGAATCGGCCTTCCTCGACGAGCCGCGCGTCATGATGTGCAGCTTTTTCCAGCACCCGTTCTATCCGTACAGCGGCACCGAGCATTTCGCGGCAAACATGTCGAATATTCCGCTGCCGGCTTACACGAACGGCATGGCCGTGCGCGAGGTTGTCGAGACGATCTGGCTGCCGCGCCTGAACGAGTTCAAGCCCGAGATGCTGTTCATCTCGGCGGGTTTCGATGCGCACCGCGAGGACGACCTCGGCCAGATGGGGTTGGTGGAACAGGACTACGCCTGGATCACCGAGCAACTCGTTCAAGTGGCCAGGACCCATGCAAAGGGCCGCATCGTCAGTTGTCTGGAAGGCGGCTACAACCTGAGTGCACTGGCGCGCAGCGTGTTTGCACATATCAAGGTGCTGATGGAGGCGTAGTTTCCGCTCAATCGGTCTTAAATGACTTTTGCAGCATTTTCACCGCGTCTATATGACGCCAATGCATAACGCCATCAAAAAAATCTCGTTTGAGGTATGAAGCGGATCGCATAAAATGCGGGCTTCATAAAAATATCTACGGCAACAACGCAGGAGACCCCGCGCTGTTGCCGTTTTTTCGTTTTCCAATGATCGAATTGCAAGGGCTGTCGCAGCGATTCCCCGGCGGGTCGGGGGAAGTGCATGCGCTGCGTGACGTCAGCCTATCCATCGCATCCGGCGAGATCTTCGGCATCATCGGCCGAAGCGGCGCCGGCAAGAGCACGCTGGTGCGTGCCATCAACCTGCTGAACCGGCCCTCCGGTGGCCGCGTAATCGTGGCCGGCCAGGACCTGACCGCACTGGGCAAGTCCGCGCTGCGCGAGGCGCGCCGCGAGATCGGCATGATCTTCCAGCATTTCAACCTGCTGTCCTCGCGCACCGTCTACGACAACGTGGCGTTGCCGCTGGAGTTGGCGGGCAAGTCGAAGCAGGAGATCGCCACCACGGTGGAGCCTCTGCTTGAACTCGTGGGACTGACAGTATTGCGCGACCGCTATCCGGCACAGATCAGCGGCGGCCAGAAGCAGCGCGTGGGCATTGCGCGTGCGCTGGCCAGCAAGCCCAAGGTGCTGCTGTCGGACGAAGCCACATCGGCGCTCGATCCGGAGACCACGCGCTCGATCCTCGAACTGCTCAAGCGGATCAACAAGGAACTGGGCCTGACCATCGTGATGATCACCCACCAGATGGAAGTCATCAAGCAGGTCTGTGACCGCGTGGCTGTGCTGGAAGCGGGGCAGGTCGTGGAGACAGGCCGCGTGATCGACGTGTTCCTGCGTCCGCAGCACGAGGTGACGCGTGCCATGATCGGCGACGTCATCGCGCAGGAACTGCCGGTCAGCGTGCTCAAGCGCGTGGAAAGCCGGCTCGGCAATGGCCGTGACCACGTGTATCGCCTGGCCTTCACGGGCGATAACGTTGACCAGCCCGTGCTGGCGCAGGCGATTCGTCAGCACGGCCTCGATTTCAACATCCTGCATGGCCATATCGACGAGATCCAGGGCCAGGCATTCGGCTCGCTGGCGATCATGGCAACCGGTGACCCGGCCAGCGTGCGCGCGGCCATGGAGTATCTGCAGAATCAGGGCGTGGTTGTAGAGGAGATCGATCATGTCGTCTGAACTGCTCGATATGTTCCTGTCGTCGTTCAATCAGACGCTGCTGATGGTGGGCATTTCCGGCGTGGTTGGCGCATTGCTCGGCGTGCCGCTAGGTGTGTTACTGCACCTGACGAACAACGGTGGTGTGGTGTCGAACCTGTTCTTCAACCGCACGATCGGTGTGGTCGTCAACGCGGTGCGCTCGATTCCGTTCATCATCCTGCTGGTGCTGGTGATTCCACTGACGCGATTCCTCGTCGGTACGTCGATCGGCACCACGGCGGCTATCGTGCCACTGACCATTGCGGCCGTGCCGTTCATCGGGCGGCTGGTGGAAGCGGCACTGCGCGAAGTGGACAAGGGCCTTGTGGAAGCAGCGCAGTCGATGGGCGCCACGACACGGCAGATCGTCTGGAAGGTGCTGCTGCCCGAGGCCATGCCCGGTATCGTCGCGGGCCTGACCATCACGTTCGTGAGCCTGGTGGGCTATTCGGCCATGGCGGGTGCGGTGGGCGGCGGTGGTCTGGGTGACCTCGGCATTCGCTACGGCTACCAGCGTTACGAGACCGAGATCATGGTCGCCGTGGTGCTGGTCCTGATCGTGTTCGTACAGGCTGTGCAGAGCTTTGGCGACTGGCTGGTGCGCCGGATCAGCCATCGCTGATTCGCAAGTTTCAACAGGGAAAACAGGGTAAATCGAGATGCAACGTCGTAATGTGCTGAAGGGCGCCGTGGTGGCGCTGAGTTTGACGGTATCGGCTGGCGTGTTCGCGCAGGACAAGCCGATCAAGATCGGCGTGACGGGCGGCCCGCACGCGCAGATCATGGAGCAGGTGAAGAAGGTGGCAGCCAAGGATGGCCTGAACATCCAGCTCGTCGAGTTCAGCGACTACGTTCAGCCGAACGCCGCGCTGGCCGCTGGCGACCTCGACGCCAACAGCTACCAGCATCTGCCGTACCTCGAAGCGCAGATCAAGGATCGCGGCTACAAGTTCACGCATATTGCCTTCACGGTGACGTTCCCGATGGGCGTCTACTCGAAGAAGATCAAGTCTCTGGACCAGATCAAGCAGGGCGCCCGCGTTGGCGTGCCGAACGATCCCACCAACGGTGGCCGTGGCCTGCTGCTGCTGCAGGCCAAGGGCCTGATCAAGCTGCGTCCGGATGCGGGCCTGAAGGCCACGCCGCTGGATATCGTCGAGAACCCGAAGAAGATCAAGATCGTGGAACTGGACGCTGCCCAACTGCCGCGCTCGCTGGACGATCTCGACGCCGCTGCCATCAATGGCAACTACGCGGAATCGGCTGGCTTGTCGCCCACGCGCGATGCCATCGCCACGGAAGGACCGAAGGGTCCGTACGCGAACCTGATCGCCATCCGCGAAGCCGACAAGAACAAGCCATGGGTGGCCAAGCTCGTAAAGGCGTACCACTCGCCGGAAATCAAGCAATACGTGCAGACCACGTTCAAGGAGTCGGTGATTACAGCCTGGTAAGTTCTAGGGGTTTTCATCCATACGCTGTGCCTGCAGGGCATCCTGCGGCACAATGAGCGCGGATTTTTCGAATTGCCGGCTATGCCCGGCAATTCTTTGTCTATAAAATAGTACGATCGTTCGAAAATCAAAAGCGTCGCCACCCCGGTGGTTATAATGGCGAGCGATTCAAAACTTTGGACTATCAGCTATCAGTGGAGTGAGCGCATGAAAGTACTCGTCGCAGTCAAGCGGGTGGTGGACTACAACGTCAAGGTCCGTGTGAAGTCGGATGGTTCGGGTGTCGACCTGGCCAACGTCAAGATGAGCATGAACCCGTTCGACGAAATCGCCGTGGAAGAGGCCGTGCGCCTGAAGGAAGCCGGCGTCGTCACGGAAGTGATCGCCGTATCGTGCGGCGTGGCGCAATGCCAGGAAACGCTGCGTACCGCGATGGCCATCGGTGCCGATCGCGGCATCCTGGTGGAAACCACCGAAGACCTGCAGCCGCTGGCCGTGGCCAAGCTGCTCAAGGCTCTGGTGGACAAGGAACAACCGCAACTGGTGATCCTCGGCAAGCAGGCCATCGATGACGATTCGAACCAGACCGGCCAGATGCTGGCCGCGCTGGCTGGCCTGCCGCAAGCCACCTTCGCCTCGAAGGTCGTGGTGGCGGATGGCAAGGCATCGGTGACGCGTGAAGTGGATGGCGGTCTGGAAACGCTGTCGGTGAAGCTGCCGGCCGTGGTGACCACCGACCTGCGCCTGAACGAGCCGCGTTACGTGACGCTGCCGAACATCATGAAGGCCAAGAAGAAGCAGCTCGATACCGTCAAGCCGGAAGATCTCGGTGTGGACGTGAAGCCGCGTCTGTCGACCGTGAAAGTCGTTGAACCGGCCAAGCGCAGCGCTGGCCAGATGGTCCCGGATGTGGCCACGCTGGTGCAGAAGCTGAAGTCTGAAGCCAAGGTCATCTGAGCGCGCGGAGATAAAACATGACTGCACTTGTCATTGCTGAACACGACAACCAATCGATCAAGGCCGCCACGCTGAATGCCGTGACGGCAGCCACCCAGTGCGGTGGCGATGTCCACGTGCTGGTGGCTGGCTCGAATGCCAAGGCCGCTGCCGATGCCGCCGCGAAGATCGCGGGCGTGTCGAAGGTCCTGCTGGCCGATGCACCGTACTTTGCTGACCAGCTTGCCGAAAACGTGGGCGACCAGATCCTGGCCATCGCCAACGATTACTCGCACATCCTGGCGCCGGCCACCGCATCGGGCAAGAACATCCTGCCGCGCGTGGCTGCCAAGCTGGACGTGGCTCAACTGTCGGACATCACCAAGGTGGATGCCGCTGACACGTTCGAGCGTCCGATCTACGCCGGCAACGCAATTGCCACGGTGAAGTCGGCCGACAAGATCAAGGTCATCACCGTGCGTGGCACGGCGTTCGACCCGGCTGCCGCCGAAGGTGGCTCGGCCAGCGTGGAAACGCTGCCGGCCGTGGCCGACGCGGGCATCTCGCAATTCGTGTCGCGTGAAGTGACCAAGAGCGACCGTCCGGAACTGACCGCTGCCAAGATCATCGTGTCCGGTGGCCGTGGCGTGGGTTCGGGCGAGAACTACACGAAGGTGCTGACCCCGCTGGCCGACAAGCTCGGCGCAGCAATGGGCGCCTCGCGTGCGGCAGTCGATGCCGGCTTCGTGCCGAACGACTACCAGGTCGGTCAGACGGGCAAGATCGTGGCTCCGCAGCTGTACATCGCCGTCGGTATCTCGGGTGCGATCCAGCACTTGGCCGGTATGAAGGACTCCAAGGTGATCGTCGCGATCAACAAGGACGCGGAAGCCCCGATTTTCTCGGTGGCGGACTACGGCCTGGTTGGTGACCTGAACACCGTGGTGCCGGAACTGGTAGCCGCACTGGGCTGATCGCCCGCCCGGCCGGTTCCCCCTTGGTGAGCCGGCCCGTATAGAAGAACAAGAAGCCGTTCCGGGTATTTCCCGCGAGCGGCTTTTTTACAACGACAGGAGACGTCGATGACTTATCGCGCACCGCTCAAGGACATGCTGTTCGCCATGAACGAACTGGCTGGCCTCGCGCAACTGAGCCAGTTGCCTGGCTATGAGGACGCTACCCCCGATACCGCGCAAGCCATTCTCGAGGAAGCCGCGCGCTTCAACGAGGAAGTCGTGGCGCCGCTGAACCGTGCCGGTGACATCGACCCGAGCAGCTGGAAAGACGGTGTCGTGACGACCACGCCGGGCTTCAAGGATGCGTTCCGCCAGTTTGGCGAAGGTGGCTGGCAGGGCGTGCTGCACCCGGCTGACTTCGGCGGGCAGGGCCTGCCCAAGCTCGTGGCGACGCCGTGCAACGAGATGCTCAACGCCGCGAACCTGTCGTTCGCGCTGTGCCCGCTGCTGACCGATGGCGCCATCGAGGCGCTGCTGACCGCCGGCACGGACGCGCAGAAGCAGGCCTACCTGCCGAAGCTGATCTCGGGCGAGTGGACGGGCACGATGAACCTGACCGAGCCGCAGGCCGGTTCGGACCTGGCTGCGGTGCGCACGCGTGCCGAACCGCAGGGTGACGGCACGTTCAAGATCTTCGGCACGAAGATCTTCATCACCTATGGCGAACACGACATGGCGAAGAACATCGTCCATCTGGTGCTCGCGCGCACGCCCAATGCACCGGAAGGCGTGAAGGGTATCTCGCTGTTCACCGTGCCGAAATACCTGGTCAATGCCGATGGCTCGCTGGGCGAGCGCAACGACGTGCAGTGCGTGTCGATCGAGCACAAGCTCGGCATCAAGGCCAGCCCCACTGCGGTGCTGCAATTCGGCGACCACGGCGGGGCCATCGGCACGCTGGTGGGCGAGGAGAACCGCGGCCTCGAGTACATGTTCATCATGATGAATTCGGCCCGCTTCTCGGTGGGCATGCAGGGCATTGCCGTGTCCGAGCGTGCGTACCAGCAGGCTGTGGCGTACGCGAAGGATCGTGTGCAAAGCCGCCCAGTGGATGGCTCGGCGCGCGAGGCCGTGACGATCATCCATCATCCCGACGTCAAGCGCATGTTGATGACGATGCGCGGACTGATCGAAGGCGCCCGCGCCGTGGCCTATTTCGCAGCGGCTGCCAGCGACGTGGCGCACCAGCATCCGGACGAGGCCGTGCGAAAGCAGAACATGGCGCTCTACGAGTTCCTGGTGCCGATCGTGAAGGGCTGGAGCACCGAGCTGTCGATCGACGTGACGAGCCTGGGTGTGCAGGTTCACGGCGGCATGGGCTTCATCGAGGAAACGGGCGCCGCGCAGCACTATCGCGATGCACGCATCCTGCCGATCTATGAAGGCACGACGGCCATTCAGGCCAACGACCTGGTTGGCCGCAAGACCGTGCGCGATGGCGGCGCGGTGGCGCGCAATCTCTGCGCGCAGATCGCCGAGACCGAGGCGGCGCTTGCCCTGCACGGGGGCGTAGCCTTCAAGGCAGTGTCGGCGCAGCTCAAGCAGGGCCGTGAGGCACTGGAAGCCGTGGTGCAGTTTGTGGTGGACAACGCCAAGAGCAACCCCAATGCGGTGTTCGCCGGCAGCGTGCCGTACCTGAAGCTTTGCGGCATTGTGTTCTCGGGCTGGCAGTTCGGCCGTGCCATGCTGGCGGCCGATGCGAAGCGCTCGGAAGACCCGGCGTTCTACGAGGCGAAGATCGCCACGGCACATTTCTTCGGCGAACACATCCTGTCGCAGGCGAGCTCGTTGCGCGCGGGGATTGTGGCGGGTGCGGACGCGGTGAATGCGCTGGGGGCGGAGCAGTTTTGAGGCGCTAGTTTGCCCTCTTGGTTTTTTCCCCTCTCCTGGGAGAGGGGCAGGGGAGAGGGCAAGCCGTTCAAATTGCGACGTGATCGGCAAGCAGAACCTCCGGCCCTCTCCCCCAACCCCTCTCCCGCCTTGCGGGAGAGGGGAGCAAAAACAGAGCGGGAGAGGGGAGCAAGCAGCAGGAAACAAAAAAGGCGACCCTCGGGTCGCCTTTTTTACGCCGTCACCGGCCTCGGCGCATGGTGCGTGCGCGCCGACTTCCGATATCGATCCACCGACAGGTCATCGGCACGAATCGCCGGACGCGCGCCCGAGACCAGGTCGGAGAGCAATTGTCCCGAACCGCAAGCCATCGTCCAGCCGAGCGTGCCGTGTCCGGTGTTGAGCCACAGGCCGCGAATGCCGGCAGGGCCCACAACCGGGGTGCCGTCGGGCGTCATCGGGCGCAGGCCGGTCCAGAACGTGGCGCGGCTCACGTCGCCGGCGCCGGGGAACAGGTCGGTCACCACGTGTTCCAGCGTACGGCGCTTGTTGGGGTCGAGCGAGCGGTCGTACCCCACGATCTGCGCCATGCCGCCCACGCGGATGCGGTCGTCGAAACGCGTGATGGCAACCTTGTAGGTTTCGTCTAGCACGGTGGAAACGGGGCTCTTATCGGCATCGACGAGCGGCACCGTGATCGAGAAGCCCTTGAGCGGGTACACGGGCAGGTTCGACAGACCGGGTAGCACGTGCTTCACGAACGGGGTGGACCAGCTGCCCAGCGCCACGACCACGGCGTCCGCCATCATCGGCTTGCCGCCGACGAGCGCGCCGGTGACTGCATTACCTTCGGTGAGCAGTCCGTCGATCGACTGGTTGTAGCGGAACTCCACGCCAATGGATGCAGCCATGGCCGCCAGCCGCTCGGTAAACAACTGGCAATCGCCCGTTTCGTCGTTGGGTAGACGCAAGCCGCCAGCCAGCTTCTGACCCGCCGCGGCAAGCGCCGGTTCGCTCGCGCCGAGTTCTTCGCGCGAGAGCAATTGGTAGGGCACGCCTGCCTCTTCGAGCACGGCGATGTCCCGCGCTGCCGCTTCAAGCTGTGCTTGCGTGCGGAACACCTGCAGCGTGCCTTGCTGGCGGCCTTCGTAGGCAATGCCGGTATCGGCCCGCAGTGCGCGGATGCAGTCGCGGCTGTATTCGGCCAGCCGTACCATGCGCTCCTTGTTGATCGCATACCGGTCGGCGGTGCAGTTCTGCAGCATCTGCCACATCCATTGCAGTTGGAACAGCGTGCCATCGGGCTTGATGCTCAGCGGTGCGTGTTCCTGGAACATCCACTTGATGGCCTTCAGCGGCACACCCGGTGCGGCCCACGGCGATGCGTAGCCCGGCGAGATCTGGCCGGCATTGGCAAAGCTGGTACCCAGCGCGGGGCCGCCTTCGCGGTCCACCACGGTCACTTCATGACCGGCTCGGGCCAGGTACCACGCACTGGTGACGCCAATCACGCCACTGCCAAGAACAAGAACGCGCATTTTCGGGGGCTCCGTACTGCAAAAACAATCTGTCTAAGAATTCGCTTCTATACTATGGACTTTTAGCCAGTCATAGTTTCTGAACTTTTTACAGAAACAGGAAAAAATCATGAGAACGAGCCGTCAACCGATACGGGCACTGGACCGGCTGGATCGCAAGATCCTGGAGGTACTTCAGGCCGATGGCCGGATCTCGATGAAAGACCTGGCCGAGGCGGTGGGGCTGACCATCACGCCTTGCATCGAGCGCGTGAAGCGGCTCGAACGTGACGGGGTCATCATGGGTTACTACGCACGGCTGAATCCGGCGTTGCTCGGCAGCGCGCTGCTGGTATTCGTGGAGATTTCGCTGGGCAACAAGTCCGGCAACATGTTCGAGCAGTTCCGCCGCGAGGTGCTGCGCATTCCCGAGGTGCTGGAGTGCCACCTGGTCTCGGGCGATTTCGATTACCTGATCAAGGCGCGTATCCGCGAGATCGGTGAGTACCGCCGGCTGCTCGGCGATATCCTGCTGCAGCTGCCTGGCGCGGCGCAGTCCAAGAGCTACGTGGTGATGGAAGAGATCAAGGAGACGCTCGCCATCCTGGTGGAGCCCCGGGAGGGTGGCGGACCCGGCATGGCCTGAAAAATGGGTTTGGGTGGCAGGGGGAATACTGTATATTTATACAGTATTCGTTTGATGTCCCGCCAAGGGGAAATCCCATGCCCTCATACCGCGCGCAGGCCCAGAAGGGCAGGGGCGCCACGTCCAATGTGGAATCCCGTTTCGACGGCTGGCAGCGCGAGGTGGACCTCGACGGACTGGCTGGCGAGATCGAAGCCCATGGTGAGCGCACCGTGCCCCGCACCACGGTAACGATCGAGACCGTCCGGTCGATCATCACGCACAACCAGTCGCCGGACTTGCCTTTCGACCAGTCGATCAACGTCTATCGCGGCTGCGAGCATGGCTGCTCCTACTGCTTTGCCCGTCCGACGCACGCCTATATGGGCTTGTCGCCCGGGCTCGATTTCGAGACCCGGCTCTTCGCCAAGCCCAACGCTGCCGAACTGCTGCGCAAGGAACTGTCGAAGAAGTCCTACCAGCCGTCCGTCATTGCCATCGGCACCAATACCGATCCCTATCAGCCGATCGAGCGAGAGCTGGGCCTGGCGCGCTCCGTTCTGGAAGTGCTCGAAGCATTCAACCACCCGGTGGCGATCACGACGAAGTCCGCGCTGGTGACGCGCGACATCGACATCCTTGCCCGCATGGCCGAAAAGGGACTCGCGCGGGTCTACATCTCGGTCACGTCGTTGTCTGCCGACATCGCACGCAGGCTGGAGCCGCGCGCCAACACGCCTGCGCGACGGCTCGAAGGCATCCGGCGGCTGGCCGACGCGGGCATTCCCACCGGCGTCATGGTGGCCCCGATCATTCCGGCGCTGACCGATACCGAGATCGAACGCATCCTCGAAGCCGCCGCCGAGGCTGGCGCTGCGTCTGCCGGCTACGTGATGCTGCGGTTGCCGCTGGAAGTGCGCGATATTTTCGTCGAATGGCTCGAGCAGCATTACCCGGGCCGCAAGCGCCATGTGCTGAGCCTCATCGAGCAGATCCGCGATGGCCGGCAGAACGACTCCACGTTTGGGCAGCGGATGCGCGGCACGGGCATCTTTGCCGAACTCGTGGAAAAGAGATTCCAGCAAGCCTGCCGTCGATTCGGTCTCAACAAGGAGCGCCCCCCGCTGCGACTCGATCTGTTCAGCGTGCCGGTGCCGCCGTCCCCGCAAGGGAGTCTGTTCTGATCCCGGTGCCAATGCCGGGGGTGGACGTTATGCCGGAAGGCGATAGCCGAGATGAATGTACGTGCGTGGCTCGCGATGACCCGGCACGCCATACTGACATCCGCGTTTCACCAAGACACTCATAGCATTGGAAAAACCGGTTCTGACGTTGACGTACGACCAACTCGACCAGTGGATCGAGTCCCTCCAACCCATGCTGCTCGAAGAAAAATTCGGCGCCAGCATCGGCATATTGCGAGGCGGCGCTCCCCTCGCGTAGATGGTCTCGCACGCGATTGGCGCGCCGGTGGCATTTCTGGCCTACGACCGGCCGACCCGCCGCGTGTTGTGGAACTCGGCCGGGCCGCTGCCGCCGCCGGGAACGAAGGTGCTGCTCTGCGAGGATATTGCGGGCCGCGGGTTCACGCTGGTCGACTGCATCGCGTTCCTGGAGCGGCATGGCCTTGTGGTCAAGACGTTGACCGGGGCGTTCGACGAGATCAGCCGGATTCGCCCCGACTATGCCAACGACTCGACGGGGTTCTTCACGATGTTTCCGTGGGAGCGCCAAGCCTATACGGAACGTTATCGGGACGACTGGTCGCGCGTCGAGGCGGGTGCTGCGGCGGGCATGCGCGACGATCACGAATATGCGCGCTACGCCATCGACCTGGACGGCATCCTGCTACCCGACATCCCGCTTTCCCGATACGACGAGGACCTGGCCGCAGCGTTGCAGGAACGCGATGCACTGTTACCCTTCGAGGTCGTGCCGTCCGTCGATTTCGAGAACGTCAGGGCCATCATCACGGGGCGGCCCAGCGTCGACCGGGTGCGCACGCAGGCATGGCTCGATCGGCACGGCTATGGGCACCTGGATCTGATGATGCGGCCGGACGGCTACGACGGAACGCCTGCCGGTGCCGCTGCCCACAAGGCGAACGCCGCGCGGCAGGCCGGCGTGACGCATTACATCGAGAGCGATCCCTTGCAGGCGTTGTTTATTGCCCGCGCCGCGCCGCTATTGCGTGTGATCTGGTGGGATGCACTGCGTCAGGCGGGCATGCTGATCAACGCCGCGACGTGGCGGGAAGCCGTGCCCGGCTGAGAGGGACGCAACACGAAGGGTTTCAACGCCTTACTCCCGCAGCGTACCCGCGACCTGCAGCACGGATCGGAACAGCGTTTCCACCAGCGGCAGGGTCTGGCGGCCGGTGCGTTTGACGACGACGATGCGTCGGCGCAGCAGCGGGCTCCGGATCTTCACCTTGCTCAGTCCGTACTCGTTAAGCAGCTTGTCCGGCAGCCGGGACGGCAGGATGCTGTCGCCAACGCCCAGGGATACGAGCTTGAGAATGGCATCGACGGTTTCGGCCTCGGCGACATACGGATGCTGAAGGCCCGCGATTTCGACCATGCGACGCAACGCATAGCCCTTGGGAAATCCCACCAGCCGAAGTATCTGCTCGCGCAGGTTGATCCCCGCTTCGGCCAGTGCGGCATCGGGCGTGCGCGAGGTGACCAGGCACATGTCGTCCTCGAAGAGCGGGTGTACCGCCAGCCCGGCGGTATCCACAGCGGTGTCGTAGGCGATACCGAGATCGGCCCGGCCGGCTTCCACGAGCGCGACGACGTCCGCCGAACTGCGCCCCATCAGCGAAAGATTGATGTCGGGGTAGTTCGCAAAGAAGCTCGCCACCGCATCAGCCAGAAAGTAATAGTTGACGGTGTGGACGAAGGCGATCCGCAACGTGCCCTGTGTGGTGCCGTGGGTCTCGCGTATGGACTCTACCGCCATGTCGATGGCGCGGTACGGCGCCTCTATGGCCGCCTGCAGCTTGCATCCGGCCTCGGTCAGCGCAACGCCGCGCCCCGTTCGTACGAACAATGGCTTGCCGACATGCGCTTCGAGCATGGCGAGTTGCTTGCTGATACCCGACTGGGTTTGTCCCACGCTGTCGGCAGCCTTGGACAATGATTCGAGTTCGGCGATCCGAAGAAAGCTTCGGAGAAGACGGTCTGGTGTTTCCATAACCTAACGGGGTGGCGACGAGCCGGATGGCCGGTTCATGCATGCAGCCTGCTCGTGCCCTGTATCCGGGTTGTGTGGAAAACGCCGGGAATTGTATCGGCGAGTAACCTCGCCGCCGGATCGGTGCCAGCGTCGCCGTACCCTACCGTTCGCGCAATGCCTCCGCCGCGCGGTTGAATGGCTTGACCAGATATTCGAGCACGGTGCGGCGCCCAGTGCGGATCTCGGCCGTCGCCACCATGCCGGGCAGAATCGGATGCCGTTTGCCGTCCTTCGTCTCCAGCCACGCATGGTCGGTCAGCACATAGACCCGGTAGTAGTAGATGCGGCGGTCCACCTGGTCTTCGATCGTGTCCGGCGAGATGCGGTCCACCTTGGCGGGCAGCGTGCCGTAGACCGACGATTCATACGCCGAGATTTTCACCGTGGCTTCCTGCCCCGGATGGATGAACGCGATATCGCGCGGACTGATGCGCGCCTCCACAAGTAACTGATCGCCCAGCGGCACGATCTCCATCAGCACGCCACCGGGTGCCACCACGCCGCCGATGGTCGAGATGCGGATGTCCTTGACGATGCCGCGCGCAGGCGATGCCAGTGCGGTGCGCCGCAGCAGGTCGGCACGGCCTTCGCGAATCTTCAGCAGGGGACCGAGATCGGCCATGGTGGTGGCGTAGTCCGATTTCAGTGCCACGTAGTATTCGCTCTGCGTGGCCGATAGCTTGGTGGTCAGTTCGGCCACCTTCTGCCGCAAACGCAGGATTTCTACTTCGTTGGTTGCACCGGTACGCAGTAACGGCAGGGCGATATTGAGTTCGTTCTGCGCCAACCGAAGCTGTTCGCGCAGGTTGCCGGCGTTCTCGCGGAAAGCGCGACGATTGGTCAGGAAGGCTTGCCGCTCGCGCTCGGTCACGGCGGGCGCTTTCGCGAGTTCGGCGGGAAACTGCACCGTATCCGCATCGTTCATCTCGGCCTGCAGTCGTGCCGCACGGGCCTGTAGCGCTGTGATCTTTTCGAGCGTTTCTTCCATCGATGATCGCGCAAGTACCGGATCGAGCGTGGCGAGTTGCTGGCCGGCCTTCACTACGTCGCCTTCGCGCACGGTCAACTCTGCCAGCAGGCCGCCTTCGAGACTCTGGATCATCTGTCCCTTCGAGGCAGGCGTGACGCGACCCTCGCCCACGGCGACCTCGTCGAGTCCGGCCAGCGCGGCCCAGGCGATGAAGATCGCCAGCGCAACGATGATCGTCCACAACAGGTAGCGGGGCGCGTCGCCGCGCTGGCCGATTCGCATCCACGTTGCAAAGGCGTCCATGGTCGTTACTCCGCCGCGCGCACGGCCGGGCCGGTTGCGGGAGACTGGCCACGCAGCGCGGCCAGCACGTCATCCTTGGGGCCGTCACGCACGATGCGGCCATTGTCGATCACGATCAGACGGTCTGCCAACGCGAGCACGGGATAGCGGTGCGTGGCCACCACCAGCGTGCGTCCGCCAAGCCATCCGCGCAACTGGCGGATGATGGCCAGTTCGGTGGCTTCATCGAGCGAGGCGGTGGGTTCGTCGAGCAGCAGCACGTTCGGCGCGCGCAACAGCGTGCGCGCCAGGATCAGCGCCTGCTTCTGGCCGCCTGAAAGTCCAACGCCGTTCTCTCGGATGCGCAGGTCCAGGCCGTGCGGTTGGTTCAGCAGCAGACGATCGGCGCAGGCCAGTCGCAGCGCAGCCAGCAGGGCGTCGTCGGTGGCCAGCGGGTCGGCAACCAGGAGGTTGTCGCGCAGCGTGCCGTAGAACAGGCTGGCTTCCTGCAACACGATGCCGACGTCGCGGCGCACATCGGCCACGTCGATCATCGGCATGGGTGTGTCGTTGAACATCACGCGGCCCTGCTGCGGCGTCGACAGCCCGGCCAGCAGGCGCAACAGCGTGGATTTTCCGGCGCCTACGCGCCCCAGTATCGCAATGCGTTCACCGGGTTCGATGCGCAGATCCGCGACCGTCAGCACAGGTTTTTCCTGCGGATCGTAACCATAGACCACGTTCTCCAACCGGTACTGGCCCAGCAATGCCGTGCGGTGATAAGCATCGCGGCCGGGTTCGTGATCGACGGGCAACGTCAGCAACGTATCGAGCGCCTGTTTGCCGACGCGCGCATTCTGGATGCGGCCCAGCACGGCGGGAATCTGCGAGAGCGGGGCGATGGTCCGGCTGGTCAGGATCGAGCAGGCCAGCACCGCGCCGAAGGACAGGTCGCCGTCGAGGATGCCGTACACGCCAGCCACCAGCACGCCAACATAGGCCATCTGCTGCACCATCTGCGCCATGTTCATCAACAGCCCGGCCAGGAAACGCTGTTTCAGGCCCACCTCGCCGTTCACTTCGTTGGTGTGCTGCCAGAGCTTGCGGAAGCGCGGCTCCGCCTGCAGGGACTTGATGTCCTCGATGCGGTAGATCGATTCCATCAGGATGGCATTGCGCAACGCAGACTCCGACATCCCCTGCTTCGAGAGCCGCGCCAGCGGCACCTGCGCCACCACGCCGGGTAGCACCAGCAGTGGAATAGCGAGCAGCGGCACCAGCACCAGCCAGCCGCCGAGCAGCCAGATGATGAACAGGAAGGCCAGTACGAATGGCAGGTCGATCAGCACCCCGAGCGTGCTGGACGTCAGCAGTTCGCGCAACTGTTCGAGGTCTCGCAACTGGGCCACCAGTGTGCCTGGCGATTGCGGTCGCGCATCGTTGCGGATATCGAGCACGCGTGCGAAGAACATCGCCGAGAGTTTCAGATCGACCTGCTTGCCGAAGTGATCGGCAATGGCCACGCGGGCGGTGCGGATCATCAGTTCGAGCACCAGTGCCAGCAACACTCCGGCGGCCAGCACCCACAGCGTGTGGATCGAGCGCGCGGGCACCACACGGTCCCACACCTGCATCGCGAACAGCGATGTGGCGATGGCCAGCAGGTTGCCGAACAACGAGCCCAATCCCAACTCCAGCATCGTGCGCCAGTTCGTGGTGAAGGCCGCGCGCAGCCATTCTCGTGGACGGGCGGCCATGTAGGCATCGAGACGGTCGCTACGCGGGGTCTCTCGCTCGCGCACCAGCAGCACGTGCAGGCGGCCGTCGCGCAGCAGCGTGTCCAGCTTGGGCGTGCGCTCCAGCACGCCGCTATCGGTGGGCACGTGCAGCGCGGCGCGGCCTTCGGCTACGGCGACGATCATGCCGACGTAGCACGCATCCACGCACACGAGCGCGGGCAGCATCACGTCTGTCAGCGCATCGGGTGGCAAGGACACGAACTGCGCGTTGAGACCGGCTGCCGCAGCCATCTCCACCACCGCGCGGCCGGTGTCGGAGGCATCGGCCCAGGCCGCAGCGCCGCGCACGAGTTCGGGCGAATTGGGCAGGCCCAGGTGCCGCGCGGCCAGCAGGATGGCCTCGGCCCAGCGTCCGAGGTCGGTCACCTCCGGATGCGGGTCCGGCGCGCGCTTGTCACTACTGCGATTGGCTTCCAAGTTCCTGCTCCCGTAGCAACTCCACGAACCGGCCTACCGCCACATGTGCCTTGATGCGCGCCAGCATGCTGTCTGCGATGGCGGTGATGCGTTCCTGCTCCGCGATGAAAATCTCCCGTTCGGGATTGATCACATCGGTCAGCGTGCGCTTGTTGAGCATGTATTCCTGCCAGTACAGATCGCGCGAGGCATGCAGCAAGCCGATCACTTCCTCGAAGCTGCGCTGTCGCGCCGACGCACCGGTGGCTTCGGTCGAGGCCGCGTTCAACGCGGTGCGGGCCTGCAGCCGTTCGTTGTCGAGGGAGTCCAGGGCCGCGCGCTGCTCGGCCTTGGCGGCGGCGATGCGATGCCGGTTGAGACCGCCCAGCGAGAAGTCGCCGGCAATCTGCACGCCGATCCAGGTGTCGTCGTTGGCATTGGTGGGGCCGGTGGACGCTGCGCGGCTGACGCCGACGCTGATCGCCGGAAAGCGCTCGGCCTCCGCCTGCGTGACGTGGGCCTGCGCAGCCTCCACGGCGGCGCCGGCCGCCAGCACGGACGGCGTTTGCTCCACGTCGCCGCGCTCGTCGCCCATGCTGCGCACGTCTTCGTCCGCGTTGTTCAATTCCGCCACGCGCGGTGGGCGGGCGCCAATCAACTGGGCCAGCCGCGTGGCAGCCACGTCGAAGCGGCTGCGTGCCTTGAGTTCGTCCGCACGCGCGCGCTGGATCGCCACATCGGCCATGTTGCGGTCGGATGTCACCGATAACCCGGCGCGTACACGGTCCCCGATCTTGCCGCGTATGCCGGTCAGGGCCTCGATCTGCCGCTGGGCTGCAGCCACGATCTCCTGGCTGGCGGAGAGATCGACGAACGTTGCGGCGGTGTTGGCGGCCACGTTCTCGATGCTTTCGGCCAGCAGGTGCCGGCTGCGCGTCAGCGACGCATCGGCTGCCGCCACCTTGCTCGACGTACGGCCGAAGTCGTAGACCAACTGGCTGACGCCGATTGAAGCACGCGCGCCCACGTTGTTGCCGCCGGTGCCGAAGGTGCCTCCATAGCCGGGCCGCACGCCATACTCGAGTTTTGGATACCAGGCGGCCTTGGCAACGGCCACCTCGGAGGTGCCTTGCGCCACCACGGCATTGGCGCGGCTGATGTCCGGATGGCGCGAGATCGCGATGCCGATCGCTTCTCGCATGTTCAGTCCCTGCAGCGCGACGTGCCGGGTGGTGTCGGGTGCGGTGGATGGTATGGAGGAGGGTGCCGGGAGCGGTCCCGTCACCTGCGCGAGCGCCGTGACCGGCGTTGCCGCCGTGGCGGACACCTGCCAGCCGCCAGCGATGGACACGCCCAGCAGGCCAAGCATGATCGTGAGTCGAACCCGTCGGACCGGACCGGCCACGGGTGGTGCATCCGGGTCATGAGCATGTGTCGGCAATCGGCGGCGTCCCCGATGAAGTTGGTGTCGATGGCTGGGCGTTTCTCACACAAGGATCTGATGATTGGCGAGCAGGGTCTCCAGGTTCGTGGTGACGTTGTTCAGCGTGACCAGCGTTTGCGAGCCGAACGCACCGCCCGCGCCGTCGCGGTCTATCGACACGACGGTGTTGCCATTGACGTTGGTGACCGACAGGTAGTTGCGGATCAGGTCGCCCTGGTCGATGGTCGCCACGCCATTGACGTAGTGCGCGGGGCCATCCGCGTCGGACTGGTAGCCGATCAGCAGCGCGGAGACATCCAGGCGGTCCAGGCCGGTCTGGTTCGGGCTGGTCCCGACGTTGAAATCCGTGATCGTGTCCGTGCCATTGCCGCCGGTGCCGTTGGTGTTGTCGAAGACCTCCCAGAGGAACACGTCGCCGCCTGTGCCGCCGGTCAGCGTGTCGTTGCCGGCGCCCCCGATCAACAGGTCGTTGCCTGCGCCGCCGTTGAGCGCGTCGTTGCCTGTGCCGCCGCGCAGCAGATCGTTGCCGCCCAGCCCGTTGAGCGTGTCATCCCCGCCGTAGCCGTAGAGCCGGTCGTCGCCTGCAGATCCATTCAGGGTGTTGCCGGTGGCGGTTCCTTCGACGATGGCCGAGGGCTGCGTGCCGCCGAGCAGGTTGGTCAGCACGCCGGCACTGAGCAGTTGCGCCGCACTGCTGGTGGCACTGAGGCCAGTGGAATCGGTGGCGGTGATCTGTAGTGAATTCAGCAGGCCGACATTGATGCCGAGCAGGCCGTTCGACAGCGTGACGGAGCCGAGGAATTCGTTCAGATGCAGGTTGTCGATCGTACCGCCATTCAGCGACGTGATCGTCATCACCGATGAGGCACCGATTCCGAGCAGGCCAGGATCATTGACCACCTGGAAGCGCAGGCCCAGTTCGGCGGCCAGCGCCGCATTCGCGTTCAGTTGCTGCAGCGCCAGCAGGTCCAGCACGCCGCCGAACGAGATGCGCACCTGCTGGATGTTGTTGTTGTAGTCGCTCGCCGCGAAGAACTGCTGCTGCCCGAGTTCGATCAGGCCGAGCAGGTTGGCATCGGCGATGCCCAACAGTCCACCCGCATCGCGCACGGTCACCTGCGGGGCCACGTTCGTGACGATGGAGAACGCCTGCGTGGATGCGGTGCCGAGATTGCCGGCGGCATCTACCACGCGCGTGCTGACCGAGTGGGCGCCATCCGTGAGTTGGCCCGGCGCATACCACTGCCAGCTTGTGCCGCTGACTACGGCATTGGTCCAGGTCGTGCCGCCATCGAGGCTGACCTGCAAGGTTTCACCCGCGCCCAGCGCGCCACTCAGCGTGCCGCCAACGATGGGCGAATGATCGCCGGTGACCCAGTCGCCCACGGTGCCGGTATCGTCGGTCAGCGTCGAGATTGTGGCGGTGACGGTCGGCGCGATGGTGTCGACGGTCACGGTGAACGTGGGACTTGGCGCACTGACGTTGCCCGCTGCATCGGTGGCGGTGACGGCCAGCGCATAGGTGGCATCGGCCAGGATCGCCGTGGTGAAGCTCCAGTTGCCGCTGCCATCGGCGCGCACGGTGCCCAGCAGCGCGGAGCCGTTGTAGACCGAGACCAGGCTGTTGGCCTCGGCCGTGCCGGCCAGTGTCGGTGTGGTGTCGTTGGTGTTGCCGCCGTTGACCAGCGTGCCGGTCACGGGCGAGACGTTGTCCGTGACGGTGGTGATTACTGGTGCGGCAGGCGCCAGGGCATCTACCGTGGCAGTGGCAGCCAGGCTGGTGTTTCCGGCTGCGTCGGTGGACGTGACGCTGATTGTGATGCCGTTGGTCAGTGCGGGCGAAGGCGCGAAAGTCCAGTTGCCGCCCGTGTCGGCCGTCACGCGAGCGTCGGCCGTGCCATCGCCATTGAGGTCGAGGTTCACCGTGCTGCCTGCTTCGGCGGTGCCGCTCAGCGCTACACCGCTGCTGCGTGTGATGACCGGCATGAGGGGCGCATTCGTATCGACGGTCAGGTTGAACGCTGTCGTGGCGGTGCTCGTATTGCCGACGGCATCGGTGGCGGTCAGCGTCAGCGCATGGGGGCCGTTGGTCAGCGCCGGAGACGTGAACTGCCAGTTGCCGTTGATATCGGCAGTGGCCGTGCCGAGCAGGGTGAGGCCGTCGAAGACGGTGATAGTGGCGCCGGCCTCGGCCGTGCCGGCCAGCGTCGGCGTGGTGTCGTTGGTGGCTGCGCCGCTGATGAGCGTGCCGGCTACGGGGGCCACATCGTCGGTAACCGATAGCAGCACCGGCGTGGCGGGCGCGGCGGCATCCACGGTGACATTCGCGGCGGCGCTGGTATTGCCGGCGGCGTCAGTGGCGGTGGCACTCACGACAATGCCGTTGGCCAATGGCGTTGCAGGCGTGTACGTCCAGACGCCTGCGCCGTTCGCGTTGACGGTGACATCGATCACGCCATCGCCGGTGTAGTCGATGCCGACAGTGCTGTTGGCCTCTGCGCTGCCCGTCAGTGTGGTGCCGTTGGTGGCGGCAATCGTCGGCAAGACCGGCGCCACGGTATCGACCGTAAAGCTGAACGCCGTGGACGGCGCACTGGTGTTGCCCAGCGCATCGGTGGCGGTGGCCGTGACGGTGTATCCACCATCGATCAGCGTGGCGGCAGTGAAGCTCCAGTTCCCGAGACCATCGGCGGCCACCGTGCCCAACAGCGTGGTGCCGCTGAACAGGCTGACGGTGCTGCCAGGCTCGGCCGTGCCCGAGAGCGTGGGCGTGGTGTCGTTGGTGCTGCCGCCGCTCAGCACGGTGCCGGCCAGCGGCAGGGTGTTGTCGGTGAGGGTGGCGATAACCGGTGCAATCGGCGCCACGCCGTCTATCGTCACGGTGGCATTGCCGCTGGTGTTACCTGCCGAATCGGTGGCCGACACGTTGACGGTTGTGCCATCGGGCAGTCGCGTGGGCGGCGTGTAGGTCCACACGCCGCCGGCAGTGGCGGTGACGGCGGTATCGGGCGTGCCGTTGCCGTCGAGATCGAGGTTCACGGTGCTGCCAGCTTCCGCCGTGCCGGTCAGTACGGTGCCGTTGCTGGCATTGACGGTGGGCACGGCAGGTGGCGTGACGTCGTTGAGGTCGATGTCGACCGTGGTGCTGTCGGCTGCGCCCGTGTTGCCGGCGCTGTCGGTGGCGGTCACCGAGACCACCACGCCATCGCCCAGCGGTGAGGCCGGCATGTAGGACCAGTTGCCGCTTGCGTCGGTGCCCACGGTGGCGTCGATGCTGCCGTTGTTGCCGATGTCGATGTTGACGAGGCTGCCTGGCTCGGCCGTGCCCGTGAGCGACGTGCCGTCGCTGGGCAGGATGTCCGGCGCGGCGGGGGGGGCGGTGTCGATGGTGAACGTGAACGATGCGCTTGCGTCGCTGCTGTTGCCTGCCGCATCGGTGGCGATGGCCGTCAGCGTATAGGTGTCGTCGGGCAGCGTGGCGGGAGAGATCTGCCAGTTGCCGTTCTCGTCGGCGACGGTGCTGCCGATTAACGTGCCGTCGTTGTACAAGGCGATGTTCGAGAAGGGCTCGGCCACGCCGGCGATCAACGGTGTGGCGTCGTTGGTCTCGCCGCCCGGCACCACCGGCACACCCGGCCCCGCGCTGTCCTTGGTGACGCTGAGGATCGACGGCGCATCGGGCACCACGGTATCCACCGTGAGCGTGAACGGTGCGCTGGCCGTGCTGGTATTCCCGGCCGCGTCAGTGGCGGTGACGGTGAACGTGTAGCTGCCATCGTCGAGCCCGTCGGGCGTGAAGGTCCACGCCCCGGTGCCACTGGCGGCGGTGACGGTACCCAGCAACGTGGTGCCGTCGTAGACGTTGATCACGCTGTTGGGCTCGGCGGTGCCGGCCAGGGTGGGCGTATCGTCGTTGGTGCTCGCGCCGCTCGACAGCGTGCTGGTGGCGGGCGGGTTGTCGTCGGTGACCGTGACGATCACGGGCGGCAGCGGCGCGGCGGCATCGATGGTGGCCGTGGCCGGACCGCTGGTGTTGCCTGCGGCATCGCTCGCAGTCACCGACACCGCCAGCCCGTTGGCCAGGCCACCCGCAGGTGCGTAGGTCCAGTTGCCGTCAGCATCGGCGGTGACGGTGGCATCGGCCTCGCTATCGCCATCCAGATCGATGTTGAGCGTGCTGCCTGCTTCGGCGGTGCCACCCAGCGCAGTGCCGCTGCGGATGTCGATGATCGGCGTGGCGGGGGGCGCGGTGTCCACGGTAAGGGTGAAGGGGGCGCTGTCCGGACTGGTGTTGCCCACGGCATCGGTGGCGGTGGCCGTGACGACGTAGGTGTCGTCGACCAGCGCCGGATCTGGCGTGAACGACCAGTTGCCGTCGGCATCGGCATCCACGGTGCCCAGCAGTGCCCCCCCGCTGTAGAGGTTGATGGTGCTGTTGGGTTCGGCGGTGCCGGTCAGCGTAGGCGTGGTGTCGTTGGTGCTGCCGCCGTCGAGTACTGGCGTGGTGAGCGGCGTCGCGTTATCGGTGGCGGACACGATGACAGGTGCGGCGGGCGCTGCGGCATCGATCGTGACCGCTGCGACGGCGCTGGTGTTGCCTGCGGCATCGGTAGCCGTCACGCCGAGTACGGCGCCGTCCGGCAGCACGGGTAAGGGGGTGTAGGTCCACGTGCCGTTGTTGTCGGCGGTAACGGTTGCGTCCGCGGCACCATCGCCGTCGAGATCGATGCCGATCACGCTGTTGGCCTCTGCCGTGCCCGTCAGCGTGGTCCCGTTGCTGCCGGTGACATTGGGCGCGTCGGGTGGCGCGGTATCGACGGTCAGCGTGAACGCGGGACTGGCGGCCCCGGTGTTGCCGGCTGCATCGGTGGCCGTGGCGGTCAGCGTATAGACGCCGTCGGTCAGCGGCACCGTGGGCGTGAAGGTCCAGTTGCCGTCTTCGTCTGCCGTGGCTGTGCCAAGCACGGCACTGCCATTGGAGATCTCGACGATGCTGCCCGGTTCGGCCGTGCCGCTCAGCAGCGGCGTGGTGTCGTTGGTGCTGTCGCCGCTGGCTAGGGCGCCTGTCGCAGGGGTCGTGTCGTCGGTGGCCGCATCGATGGATGGCGCATCGGGCGCGGCGCCGTCGATGGTGATCGTGGCCGGTTCGCTGGCGTTGCCCGCGGCATCGGTGGCGGTCACGCTGACCACGGCCCCATCGCCGAGCGTGGGCAGGGGCGTGTAGGTCCATTCGCCATCGTCGTTGGCGGTGACCGTGGCATCGGCGGTGCCATCGCCGTCGAGGTCGATGTCGATCGTGCTGTTGGCTTCCGCCGTGCCGCTCAATGTGGTGCCGTTGCTGGTGACGATGGTGGGCGCAGCGGGCGGCGTGGCGTCGACGGTCAGCGTGAAGGCCGCGCCGGGAATGCTGGTGTTGCCGGCCGGATCGGTCGCGACGGCCGTGACCGTGTAGCTGCCGTCGACCAGTGCCGGCGATGGCGAAATGGTCCAGTTGCCGTTCTCGTCCGCCACCCCCGTGCCCAGCAGCGTGGTGCCGCTGTAAAGATTGACCGTGCTGCCCGGCTGGGTGTTGCCGCTGAATGCGGGTGTGGTGTCGTTGGTGATGCCGCCGTTCAGCAATGGTCCCGTGCCGGGATCGGCGTTGTCGGTGACCGTGCCGATGGCAGGGCCTGCGGGTGGCGAGGTGTCGATGACGAGTTCGAACGCCGTGCTCGGGCCGCTGGCATTGCCAACGGCGTCGGTCGCGATGGCTTCGATTGCATACGCGCCGGGCGGCAGGGCGCTGGGCGGCGTGAATGTCCAGTTGCCGTCACCATCGACGGTCGTAGCGCCGAGCACGTTGCCGCTGACGGTGTCAGTAAGGGTGATGGTGCTGCCAGGCTCCGCGGTGCCCGCGAACGTGGGCGTGGTGTCATTGGTGCTCCCACCCGTTGTCAGCGGACCTGTGATGGGCGATGCGTTGTCAGTGACGGTGCCGATGGCAGGCGTGGGCGGTGCGCTGGCATCGACGATGGCCGTAGCCGGCTGGCTCGTGTTGCCGGCGCTGTCTGTGGCGGTCACGCTGACGGTGACGCCATCGTCAATGGGTGGGACCGGCGTGTAGGTCCAGTTGCCTTCGTCGTCGGCCTCGACGGTGGTATCGACCGTGCCGTCGTTGTTCAGGTCCAGGTTGACGGTGCTGCCGGCTTCCGCAGTGCCGGACAGTGTTGTGCCCGCGGTTGGCGCGATGGTTGGCGTGGTGGGCGGCGTGGTGTCGACGATGCTGGTATCGATCGTGGTCGATGCGGATGGGCTCGCGTTGCCCGCCGCATCGGTGGCGGTGACGGTCACCACCGCGCCGTTGCCCGGCGGCGTGTCCGGTGCATAGGACCAGTGCCCGCTGGTATCGGCCTCGACGCTGGCGTCGGCGGTGCCGTCGCCGTCGAGATCGATCAGGACGGTGCTGCCCGCATCGGCCGTGCCGGACAGGACCGCGCCATTGCTGGGCGATACCGTGGGTGTGCCGGGCGGCAAGGTATCGACGGTCAACGAGAACGGTGCCGTGGCGGCGCTGGTGTTACCTGCTGCATCGGTCACCGTGACGGTCAGCACGTGCGAGCCTTCGGACAGCGACGCAGTGGGCGTGAACTGCCAGTTGCCATCGCCATCCGCGACCACAGTACCGAGCACGGCAGTGCCGTCGTAGATCGTGACGAGGCTGTTGGCCTCGGCCCTGCCGGACAGGGTGGGCGTGGCATCGTTCGTGGTGTCCCCGCTGGCCAGCGTACCTGTCACGGGCGCCCGGTCATCGGTCACGCTGTCGAGATCGGGCGCATCGGGCACCGTGCTGTCGACGGTGGCCGCTACGGGCGCGCTGGCATTGCCCGCCACATCCGTGGCGATCACGGTGATCGTCGTGCCATCGGGCAAGGCGGGCGAGGGCACGTAGCGCCAGTTGCCCGCGCCATCGGCGGTGACGGTGGCATCGGCCGTGCCGTCGCCATCGAGATCGATCGAGATCAGGCTGCCCGCTTCGGCCGTGCCGGCGAGTCCTTGCGCATTGCTTTGCGTAACCGTGGGCGCGGCTGGCGGTGCGGTGTCGATGACGAGCGTGAACGGCGAGCTCGCCACGCCGGTATTGCCGGCGGCATCGGTGGCCGTGGCCGTGAACGTGTAGCTGCCGTCGGGCAGGGCGGTGCCAGGCGTGAACGACCAGTTGCCGTTGGCATCGGCCATCACGCTGCCGATCAACGTGGCGCCGTTGAAAATCTGTACGGTGCTGCCAGCCTCGGCCGTACCGGTGAGCGTCGGCGTACTGTCGTTCGCGCTGGCCCCGCTGGTGACGGGACCCGTCCCCGGCGTGGCATCGTCGCTGACGTCGGTCACTACCGGGGCGGCAGGCGCTTGCGTATCGACAGTGAAATCGATCACGGTGGGTGCGCTTGTGGTGCCATCGGGTGCCGTCTGCGTGATCACGATCTGGTGGGCGCCATCCGGCAACTGCTGCGGCAGTGTGTAGCTCCAGTTGCCGTTGGCATCGGCGCGCACGGTTGCCAGCGGACGGCCGTCGAGCAGGATCGATATCGTGCTGTTGGCGGGCGCGCCGCTACCTTGCAGCGTTGGCGCGGCATTGTCGGTGGCTTGCGAGCCGTTGCTGCCGATCACGTTGCCGATGGGCGCGACGGATGGCGCGGCGGGCGTGGTGCCCGTGCCGCCGCCGCTACCACCACCGCCCACGTTGCCGCCGCTATCGCTATCGCCCCCGCCGCCGCCAGCCACGGCGGCGATGATGCCCGCACCAGCGGCCACACCCAGCAGCGCCAGCAAGGCGGTGGTGGACGTACTCTGCGAGATCGGCGTGTAGGCCACCGCCGCGTCGGCGATCTGATCGCCGCCGGGCACCATCGCCTGGTCGAACGAAGCCAGCCAGCTGCCATCGTCCTGGACAAACACAAGGTTGTGGGTCTGTGTGCCGTTGGCGAAGAACCCCTCGATGCGCAGCGTGTGGCCGTCCTTGAACGACACCAGCAGGTCGTTGCCCTCGCGGGCGTAGTTCTGCACGCTTTCGCGCGACGCGGAAACCAGGAAGTTGGTGGGGCCTTGCGGGGCAGCCACGGAGGTGGCGCCGGCGGCGACAGAAACGTTGGCGTGGTTCTGCAATGCGGCGGGCGTGCTCATACGCGCTCCTGGCGAGAATGGTCCATATGCCCGGCGGGGCCGGGCATATCAAGGAACAATCCCCCATCTGCAGCGCGCGCCTAAGGCCGTGCCAATGCAGTTGTCTCTGTTGTTGTTATGTCTGAATGGTCAGGAATCTATCCACGAACTGTGCGAATTGCATGAAGCACAAAAAGCGAACGATTTGCCATATCGGCGAGTATGGCGAAGTAAACGCACATTTCATTTCCCCACTTACGTTTGGTTGCATCTTTGCAACCAGTGGGAATTGAAGCAGTGCGCTACTCCTGCGAGAGCGCCTTGGCGGCTTCCACCTGGGATTCGAAGAACGTCTGGAAGCTGATCGCCAGTCCGGCCATCAACAGGCCAGTGCCGATCATCAGCGAAAGGATCACGAGAATGATCACCGGCCAGCCAGAGCGCGTGGGTTGGCCGTGCGGGTTGTAGCGGGCATCCCACTTTTCGTCGGGACGCAGTCCGAACACGATGGCCGTGAGGAAGGCGGCAACGATAGACGCTCCACCGGCTACCGCAAACGTCCAGTTCAATGCCGCATTGCCGGTGCCCAATGCCATCGACGTGACGCCAATCGCACCAGCCAGCATGGCCAGCAGGTGGGTCCAGGCGAATTTGTCGCCCAGGCCATGCAGATAGAAGCGGTGCAAGCCGACACTTCCCAGCAGGAAGGCCAGCGCAACGGTGACGAGCTTGGATTTTCGGAGCGGACGTCCGGCGGGGGATTGAGGCGCGACGACAGGGGCTTGGCTTGCGGCAGGCATCGTGAGCGGGGCGATGGGGCAGGGATGCCGCATTGTACGCCCCGTCACCCAGGCGCTGGCCGAAGGGGGAGTCAGCGTCCGCCGTCGCGTCCGCGTGCCTGCCAGCCGGGGCCGACGTTGGTGGGGCGAACGTCGGTGCCGCGCATCGCACCGTTGTCGCCGGTGTTACGATCCGGTCCACCCGCCTGGCGCGCCCGCTCGTCGCGGTTGCCGGGTTCGGGGGGGCGTCCGCTCAGGCGGTCGTCGTTGCGGGCGCGTTGCTCCATGCGGTCGATTTGCTGCTGCACGTGCTGCCGATTTTCGGCGCGTACCGCGGCAACATCCCAGCTATCGGCGCCAAGGCGAACCGCGCGCACCGGATTGTCGACGGCGCGCTGCCAGAAGGCGACTTGTGCGTGGCTGGTGGCGATCGCGCCAACCAGGCCGATGACGGCCAAGGTACCAGCCACCAGTGAGCGCAGGTGGGGGCGGGCAAGCATGCGGATTCCCAATGTCCAGGTGATGAGTCAGGCGTTGGGTCCATGGTACGCAGCGCGCCTGTGATGGCCTATGCGAAACCCGTTACTGGTGTAACGGATTGTTTCGTCATTTTTGCCAGCTTTGACGCCTGTTTGGCGGCGGTTGAGGTTGCTCCATCTGAGCGGCCAGAAAGTGCATCATCGGACTGTTGCTGCAGAGCCGCTTCGCGGTTTTCGCCACGGCCCGGCGGCTCCGATGTTGCGTCGAGGGCGCTTCGGCGCCGGCGCGGGGTACGGGATCGCCCTAAGTGTTTGTTTGGGCTGCGGAACTGGGCTATACTCCTGCGTTTCGTGTTCGCACACCCCGTTTTTTCGAGGAATTTACAATGGTCGTAATCCGTCTGGCTCGCGGCGGCAGCAAGAAGCGCCCCTTCTTCAATATCGTTGCTACCGATTCGCGCAACCGTCGCGATGGCCGTTTCATCGAGCGCGTTGGCTTCTACAACCCGCTGGCGACTGAAAAGCAAGAAGGTCTGCGCCTGGTGCACGACCGTCTGGCCTACTGGCAAGGCGTTGGCGCACAACTGTCGCCGACGGTTGCCCGCCTGGTGAAGCAAGCCGCCAAGGCTGCTCCGGCTGCTGCCTGATAGTCATATCGCCTGTGCGCCGGTTTCCGGTGCGTGGCGATGTCTGACCGACGCTCCGCCAACGTGACTGGCAACGCCACCGGCCGCAAGCCGCTGAACCTGTCGAACGCCGCCACGCAAGGCGGTGTCGCTGCGCGTTCAGCAAAGCTGCCCGCCGGGCTGCTCTGTACCGACGCGCTTCCCGACGACCTCATCGAGGTTGGCTACGTGGGCGCGGCGTATGGTATCCGGGGCTGGATCAAGGTCCAGCCGCATGCGGACGACGCCTCCGCATTGCTCCACGCCCGCCGCTGGTGGCTGCTTCCTGCGCCACCCGCTGGCAGGCTGGCGGCACCGGCGTCGCCGTCGGAGGCAGTGAGCGTCAAGATTGCCCAGTCGCGTGAACATAGCGGTACCGTGGTGGCGCAAGCTACCGGTGTCTCGGAACGCAATGTGGCCGAAATGCTCAAGGGCAGGCGCGTCTGGATCCGGCGGGAGGACTTCCCCGCGCCGGAAGAGAATGAATTCTACTGGGTCGACCTGATCGGTTGTGCGGTGGTCAACGAGCAGGGCGAAGCGCTCGGCGAGGTGACTGGCCTGATCGACAATGGCGCCCATCAGATCCTCGAGGTGGCTTACCAGCTGCCGGACGGTAAGGCCGCCGAGCGGCTGATTCCGTTTGTCGACGCATATCTGCGCTCGGTGGATATTTCCGCCCGGCGCATCGTGGTCGACTGGGGGCTCGATTTCTGAAGTACTGAAGTGACGTCCTGGGAGGCGCGATGCAGTTCGACGTGATCACGCTGTTTCCCGAGATGTTCCGTGCGCTGACCGACTGGGGCATTACCAGCCGGGCGGCCAAGCAGCAGCGTTACACGCTGCGCAGCTGGAATCCCCGCGACTTCACCGTCGACAACTACCGGACGATCGACGATCGGCCGTATGGTGGCGGACCCGGCATGGTGATGCTGGCCAAGCCGCTGGACGATACGCTCGATGCCGCGGCTGCGGCGCAGCGTGACGCCGGGGTGGAAAAGCCGCATGTGGTGCTGATGTCGCCCCAAGGCGCGACGCTGACGCATGACAAGGTCATGTCGCTGGCGCAGCGCCCGGGACTGGTGCTGCTGTGCGGACGATACGAGGCCATCGACCAGCGTCTGATCGATCGTCGCGTGGACGAGGAAATCAGCCTCGGCGATTTTGTGCTGTCGGGGGGCGAACTGCCTGCGATGGCCCTGATCGACGCGGTGGTGCGGCATCTGCCCGGCGTGCTGGGCGATGCGCAATCGGCGGTGCAGGACAGCTTTGTCAACGGCCTGCTCGATTGTCCGCACTACACGAGGCCGGAAGAATATGAAGGTGTGCGGGTGCCCGACATTTTGCTCG
This sequence comes from Cupriavidus sp. DL-D2, assembly GCF_039710735.1. Lineage (NCBI taxonomy): Bacteria > Pseudomonadati > Pseudomonadota > Betaproteobacteria > Burkholderiales > Burkholderiaceae > Cupriavidus > Cupriavidus sp. DL-D2. The sequence goes on from NZ_JBDKXK010000005.1 coordinate 107,941, forward strand.
GGGGCCATCATGCCGAGATCGAAAAATGGCGGCGGCAGCAGGCGCTGGCCAATACCGCTCGCAAGCGTCCCGACCTGATCGTGGCCGCGCGTGGGCAAGGATTGTTGTCCAAGGCCGACGAGAAGTATCTGTCGGAACTGGCGGCGAAAGCAGGGCGGGAGTTCGCTCCCGCCAAGTGAAACTACCATCCTCTGCCGGGGCCCAGCAAAGTTCTGGGGCATTGAACGCTGGCATGATGGTCAAGGAGAAAACGATGAACATCATCGAGCAGATCGAGAAGGAAGAAATCGCGCGTCTGACCGCGAACAAGTCCATCCCCGTGTTCGCACCTGGCGATACCGTTATCGTCAACGTGAATGTGGTGGAAGGTACGCGCAAGCGCGTGCAGGCTTACGAAGGTGTGGTGATCGCCCGCCGTAACCGTGGCCTGAACAGCTCCTTCATCGTGCGCAAGATCTCGTCGGGTGAAGGCGTGGAACGTACGTTCCAGCTGTACTCGCCGCTGATCGCCGGCATCGAAGTCAAGCGTCGTGGCGACGTCCGTCGCGCGAAGCTGTACTACCTGCGCGAGCGCTCGGGCAAGTCGGCACGTATCAAGGAAAAGCTGGTAGCGAAGACCCCCAAGGTCGCCGCCGCTGCAGAGTAAGCTTTTCTGACAGCACCGGGAAACCGGTGCTACGCCAGACCGGCTTTGCGAAGGACACCCCTCGGGGTGTCCTTTTTGCATTGTGGGGCGCCCGGCGCGGTACGTCGCTTCCTGTCATACTTGCCGGTGTTATGCGCCCCATATTCGATCCCGAAACACTTCCGGTCGTCGCGACCGACCATCAGCGCGCGCCGCTTTCCGCGCCGCGCATGCAGCCCGATTTCATCCGGCACCGGCTGCTCTCGCCGCCCGCCTGGGAGCCTGAACTGACCGACGAGTCGCGCATCTACGACAAAACGCGTGGGTTGCGCGAGGCTGCAGTGCTGGTGCCGTTGGTGGAGCACAAGCACGGGCTGACCGTATTGCTGACGCAACGCAATGCCAATCTCTCTTCCCATGCGGGGCAGATCAGTTTTCCGGGTGGCCGTCAGGAAACCTATGACGCCGACCGGATCGCCACGGCACTGCGCGAGACCGAAGAGGAAGTTGGTATCGGACGGGATTTCGTCGAGGTGCTGGGCTCGCTGCCCGACTACATCACGGGCACGGGCTTTCACGTGAGCCCGGTCGTGGGCCTGGTGCGGCCAGGCTTCACGCTGCAACCCGATGCGGGCGAAGTGGCCGATGTCTTCGAAGTGCCGCTGGCGTTCCTGATGGACCCATCGCGGCATGAGCGCCGCATCTATCGGTATGAGGGCGGCGAACGCCAGTTCTATGCGATGCCGTATCCGCTCGAAGCGGGTGGCCATCGCTTCATCTGGGGCGCCACGGCGGGCATGCTGCGCAACCTCTATCACCTGCTGGCAGCTTAAGCGCCCGAAGACGCTCAGGCCGCGGCGGCGTCCGCGCAATGCGGGCAACTCTTGCCCACCACGTACTTCGGATGTTGCTGTTCTTCCGACGTGACCACGGCGCGGCACGCGAAGCACTGCACCGGACCGGAGGGTTCGAGATTCGGGTTCAGGGCGGTGCGATAGTCAAAGACAAAGCAGTCGCCTTTGTAGTGGCTGCCGCCCACTTCCTCGAAATACTTCAGGATGCCGCCTTCGAGCTGGTACACGCGCTCGATGCCCGCTTCCTGCATGTGGATCGCGGCCTTTTCGCAGCGGATGCCGCCGGTGCAGAACGAGACCACGGTCTTGCCTTCCAGCGCAGCCTTGTTCTCGGCGACGGCCGGCGGGAAATCGCTGAATTTCGAGATGTTGTACTCAACGGCGTTGTCGAAGGTGCCAACCGCCACTTCGAAATCATTGCGCGTATCGAGCATCACCACGGGGCGGCCCTCGTCGTCGTGACCCTGATCGAGCCAGCGCTTGAGGTCCACCGGGCGCACCGCCGGCGCCCGACCCGATTCGGGGCGGATCAGCGGCATCTTCATCGTGATGATTTCCTTCTTGGCGCGTACCAGCATGCGCTTGAAGGGCTGGTTCTCGGACAGGCTTTCCTTTGGCGCGATGTCGGCGAAACGGGCGTCGGCGTGCAGCCACGTCATGAACTCGTCAATCTGCGCGCGGGTGCCGGCCAGGAACATGTTGATGCCTTCCGGCGCCAGCAGGATCGTGCCCTTGAGGTCCGCGGCGTCGCAACGCTCGCGCATGGTCGGACGCAGGGTCTCGATATCGTCGAGCGAGACGAACTTGTAAGCCGAAATATTAACGATCTGCATGGTGCAACGCCGCTGGCCGGGCACGAAAGCGCTCGGTAACTGCCTGATTGGAAAGGCGAAATTATAGCCGTTCGGCGGCCTCCCCGATACCCGTTGCGCAATGGTCGCGGCCAGCGCCCCAGACCCTGCAGGTGACATCACTTTACGAAAAGTCTCCGCAGATCGGGCGAGGGGAGCCGGTACAATGGCGCCCTATGTCTGCACCCCGCTTCGTACACCTCCGCCTGCACTCCGAATACTCCGTCGTGGACGGCATTGTCCGTCTTGACGACGCCGTCAAGGCAGCCGCCGGCGACGGCATGGGCGCGCTCGCGCTCACCGACCTTGCCAACGCATTCGGCCTGATCCGCTTCTACAAGGAGGCCCGCGGCAGCGGCGTCAAACCGGTAGTGGGCGCTGACATCTGGCTGACCAATGCCGAGGATCGCGACAAGCCTGCGCGCATGTTGCTGCTCGTGCAGGATCGCATCGGCTACCTGAATCTCTGCGCGTTGCTGTCGCGCGCGTGGCTGAGCAACCAGTACAAAGGCCGCGCCGAGTTCGAGCCGGGCTGGTTCGAAGAGCCGGGCGAAGAGGGCCTGCCGCTGGCGACGGGCCTGATCGCGCTGTCCGGTGCGATGGGTGGCGATGTCGGCCAGGCGCTGGGCAACGGCAACGTCGAGGCCGCGCGCCGCGCCGCGCAGCACTGGTCGCGTGTCTTCCCGCAACGTTTCTATATCGAACTGCAACGCGCCGGGCATCCCGGTACCGATGCGTATGTGCCGCAGGCCGTGCAATTGGCCGCCTCGATGCAGTTGCCCGTGGTGGCGACGCATCCGGTGCAGTTCATGACACCCGACGATTTCACCGCGCACGAGGCGCGCGTCTGTATCGCCGAAGGCGAACTGCTGGCCAACCCGCGCCGCATCCGCAAGTTCACGACCGACCAGTATTTCAAGACGCAGGACGAGATGGCCGCGCTGTTCGCGGACATCCCGTCGGCGCTGCAGAACTCGGTCGAGATCGCCAAGCGCTGCAACCTCACGCTGGAACTGGGCAAGCCGAGCCTGCCGCTGTTCCCGACGCCCGATGGCATGTCGCTGGATGACTACCTCATCCACATGGCCAAGGAAGGTCTGGAAAAGCGCATGGAGGTGCTGTTCCCCGACGAGGCGGAGCGCGAGCGGCAGCGGCCCGAGTACTACGCGCGGCTTGAGTTCGAAACCGGCACCATCATCAAGATGGGTTTCCCGGGCTACTTCCTGATCGTGGCGGACTTCATCAACTGGGCCAAGAACAATGGCGTGCCGGTGGGACCGGGCCGGGGTTCGGGCGCCGGTTCTCTGGTGGCCTATGCGCTGGGCATTACCGACCTGGACCCGCTCAAGTACGCGCTGCTGTTCGAGCGGTTCCTGAATCCGGAGCGGGTCTCGATGCCCGACTTCGACATCGACTTCTGCCAGCACGGCCGTGATCGCGTGATCACGTACGTGAAGGAAAAATACGGCAAGGAAGCCGTGTCGCAGATCGCCACGTTCGGCACGATGGCAGCAAAGGCGGCCGTGCGCGACGTGGGCCGTGTGCTGGACCTGGGTTACGGTTTCGTCGATAGCGTGGCCAAGCTGATTCCGTTCAAGCCGGGCAAGCTGGTGACGCTGGAGGAAGCCAAGAAGGAAGAGCCCGCGCTGGCCGAACGCGAAGCCAACGAGGAAGAAGTGCGCCAACTGCTGGAACTGGCGCAGCGTGTGGAAGGCATGACGCGTAACGTCGGCATGCACGCCGGTGGTGTGCTGATCGCGCCGGGCCGCCTGACCGATTTCTGCCCGCTGTACACGCAGGGCACGGACGGCATGAGCGGCGTGGTGAGCCAGTACGACAAGGACGACGTGGAAGCGGCCGGCCTGGTCAAGTTCGACTTCTTGGGCCTGACCACGCTGACGATTCTCGACTGGGCCGAGCGTTATATCCGCCGACTCGATCCGTCAAAGGCCGACTGGAACTGCAGCCAGATTCCACTTGATGACGGCCCGGCCTTCGATATCCTCAAGAGCGCCAACACGGTGGCGGTGTTCCAGCTGGAAAGCCGCGGCATGCAGGGCATGCTCAAGGACGCCAAGCCTGACCGCTTCGAGGACATCATCGCGCTGGTGGCGCTGTATCGACCAGGCCCGATGGACCTGATCCCGAGCTTCTGCGCACGCAAGCATGGCCGCGAGAAGGTGGAGTATCCCGATCCGCGCGTCGAGCCCGTGCTCAAGGAGACCTACGGCATCATGGTCTACCAGGAGCAGGTGATGCAGATGGCGCAGATCATCGGCGGCTACTCGCTGGGTGGCGCCGACCTGTTGCGCCGCGCGATGGGCAAGAAGAAGGCCGAGGAAATGGCCAAGCACCGCGAACTGTTCCGCGCCGGTGCCGACAAGAACGGGCTGAGCGCGCAACAGGCCGACGACATCTTCGACCTGATGGAGAAGTTCGCGGGCTACGGCTTCAACAAGTCGCACGCGGCGGCTTACGCGCTGCTGGCGTACTTCACGGCGTGGCTCAAGGCGCATCACCCGGCCGAATTCATGGCAGCCAATATGTCGCTGGCCATGGACGACACGGACAAGGTCAAGATCCTGTTCGAGGATTGCCGCCTGAACAAGCTGACCGTGCTGCCGCCGGACGTCAACGCCAGCGAATACCGCTTTGCGCCGACCGATGCGAAGACGATCCGCTATGGCCTGGGCGGCATCAAGGGTTCGGGGCAGGGCGCGATCGAAGACATCCTGCGCGCACGCGAAGAGCGGCCGTTCACGGACCTGTTCGATTTCTGCGAGCGCGTGGATCGCCGCCAGGTCAATCGCCGCACGATCGAGGCACTGATCCGCGCCGGTGCGTTTGACAGCCTCAACAACAATCGCGCGCAGCTGCTGGCCTCGGTGTCGATCGCGATGGAAGCGGCCGAGCAGAAGGCGGAATCGGCTAACCAGGTGTCGCTGTTCGACCTGATGGAAGACGCCGGCGAGGCGCATCGTCCGGAACTGGTCTCGGAGCCGGCCTGGACTGCCAAGCGCACGCTGCAGGAAGAGAAGCAGGCGCTGGGGTATTACTTCTCCGGCCATCTGTTCGATGCGTCGCGCGACGAGGTGCGCAAGTTCCTCAAGGGCACGCTGGCCGCGCTGGAGAAGGAAGTGCAGGGCAACGGCGGCGGCTATGGCCGCGACGTGCGCGGCCGTGCGGTGGCGGGCGTGATCATGGGCGTGCGTACGCAGATGACGCAGCGCGGCAAGCTGATTATCGTGATGATCGACGATGGCACGGCGCAGATCGAGATGACCGTGTTCAACGAGCTGTACGACGCCAACCGGCACATGTTCAAGGAAGACGAACTGATCATCGCGCAGGGCAATGCGCGGCATGACACGTTCACGGGCGGCGTGCGCTTCACGGCAGAGACGGTGATGGATCTTGTGGCGGCGCGGGCCAAGTATGCCGAGGCGGTGTGCCTGGGCTTCAATGGCAATGCTTCGACCGAACGCCTGCGCGAACTGCTGACGCCGTACCTCGCCAGCGTGGCGCAGTCGCCGGGCTTGCCGGTTCGCGTCAGCTACGTCAACAAGACCGCCCAGTGCGAAGCCATGCTTGGCGCGCAATGGCAGATCACGCCATCCGAGGAGGCGCTGACGAATCTTCGCAGCGCGCTCGGCGACAGCGTGAAGATGATCTATGGCTGAGGCCATGCCGATGGTTGCCTCGAAGGACATCGCCCCCGTGGCCGGGCGCCGCCAGCGTGTGCTGTTCCACGTCACGCACTTCCTGCATGGCGGCATCGAGACCTCGTTGGTATCACTGCTGGCCTCGCTCGATCCGGAACACTTCGAACTGGGTTTGACGATCACGTATCCGTCGCCGGAACTGGAATCGCATTTCCGCGCCCGGCTGCCCGCGCATGTGAAGGTACATGTGCTGGCGCCGGAGCGCTGGCTGTCGCATTGACGTCAGTTGAAGAAGCAGCGGAAGCTTGGGCCGCTTGGCAAGATCTATGAAGAGGCGTTGCTGCCGCCGGTCCGCAAGCCGCTGATGCGGCGCCGCTTTCTGAGCATTCTCAAGCAGGGTGTGCCGGGCGGATACGACGCCGTAGTCGACTACGACATGTCGCTGTCGCGCATCACGGGGCCGCTGGCCGTGCCGATGATCGGCTATCAGCATTTCAGCGTCGCGCACCTGGCCGATGGTCACGAGCGGAAGCTGCGCAAGCTGCGGCACCAGTGCAAGGTGGATTACGACGCGGTGGTGCTGCTGACCGACAGCATGCTCGCCGATGCGCGCGTGCTGTTGCCCGATGCCGCCGACAAGCTCGTGCGCCTCTACAACGCCATCGATATCGCGAACATCCGTACCCGGGCGCAGCAGCCGCTGGAACCCGGTGTGGCGCCACAAGGCCCGTTCATCGTATCGGTGGGACGTCTGGAAGAAAGCCAGAAGGATTTTGCGTCTTTACTGCATGCCTATGCCCGGCTGGCCGGGCAGGGGATTGCGGAAGATCTCGTCATTGTGGGCGATGGGGCATCGCGTCAGCATCTCGAAGCGCTGGCGCAATCGCTGGGCATTGCCAGCCGCGTGACGTTTGCCGGCTTCCAGTCGAATCCGCATGCGTGGATCGGCCATGCGCGCCTGCTGGCGTTTAGCTCGAAGATGGAAGGGTTGCCGAACGTGCTGCTCGAAGGGCTGGCGGCGGGGCAGGTGGTGGTCAGTACGGATTGTCTGACCGGTCCGCGCGAGATTCTCGACGATGGCCGCGCCGGCCTGCTCGTCCCGGTAGGCGATGTAGCAGGTCTGGCCGAGGCCATCGACCGTGGCCTGCATGACGAGGCGCTGCGCGCGGCATTGCTGGCGCACGCCGCGCATCACATCGAACAGATGGGCTTTGGTCCGACCGCGCAGGCGTTCAGTGCGCTGGTCGATCGCCTGACGCGGCAGGCTGCTTCGCCTGCTGGTGCAGCAGCCAGAGCTTGATGTACTTGTAGTAGCTCGCCTGACCGTTCATTAGCGCGACGGCGAGTCCTTGCGGTCCATCCATGAAGCCGCGACGCAGCAGGTAGGTGCGCAGGAAGGCCCAGGCACCATGGCCCCATGCACTGGCGACCGAGGCGGACTTGCCGCGCTGGAATGCCTGGCGGGCGCCGAGGGTCGAATAGTGGTCGATCTTGCCGAGCACCTGCGAGAAGTTGTCGTAGGTGTAGTGCAGCAGCGGGGTTTGCAGATGGCCGATGGGGCCATCGGTCACCACGTTTTCGTGGACGATGTCGTCGGTGAAGCGCGCCTTGCCGACGCGGAACACGCGGGTCAGGCGATCCGGATACCAGCCGCTGTGGCGCATGAACCGGCCGCAGAAGCGCGAGAGGCGCGGCATGTCGTAGGCGTCGGCCTCGTTGGCGTTGATCGCGGAAAGGATCTCGTCGCGCAGGGCGGGCGTGACGCGCTCGTCGGCGTCGATGGACAGTACCCATTCGGTCTGCACCTTCGACAAGGCCAGGTTTTTTTGCGGTCCGAAGCCGGGCCAGGTAGCCGTTTCATGGACTTCTGCCCCCATGGCGCGCGCGGTTTCCACCGTGCCGTCGGTGCTGCCGGAGTCCACTATAATCGCGCGGTCGCACCAGGAGACGCTTTCGAGGCACTCCCGGATATTGTGTGCCTCGTTTTTGGTAATCAGTACGACTGAGATTTTCATAGAGATGCTTGCGACGGTAGCCCGCAGTCCGGATTTGCCCGCCATTCTAGCGGCAGACGGCGCGTGCCCCGCTCGGCAAGTGGAGCAAACGTGAACGACAACACAAAACAAACGCCTCAGGAAACCGATACCCTCAAACGCGTATGGTCCTACCTGAAGCCCGAGATGCGCAATTTCGTGCTCGCGATCGTGGCCATGGCCCTGGTCGCGGCGAGCGAGGGCATTATCCCCAAGGTGGTGAACGACCTGCTCGACAAGGGCTTTGGCGGCGCCTACTCAGGCAAGCTCTGGCACGTTCCCGCGTTGCTGGTGGGCGTGGCACTGGTGCGCGGCGTGGCGCAGTTCGCGTCGGGGTACCTGCTGTCGATGATTTCGAACAAGGTGCTGCTGAAGATGCGCATGCAGATGTTCGAGCGCATGCTGCGCGCGCCGGCGCTGTTCTATCACCGCAACACTGCCGCATCGCTGATCAACGCCGTGATCTTCGAAGTCAATCAGGTGATGCAGATCCTGACAGGCGTGCTGATCACGCTGGTGCGTGACTCGCTGACCGTGCTGGCCTTGCTGATCTACCTGTTCTATACGAACTGGCGCCTGACGCTAGTGGTGGCGGTGCTGCTGCCGACCATCGGCTTCGTGATGGCGAAGGTGAATCGCCGCTTGCGCCGCCTGAATCGCGAGCACCAGACGCTGACCAATACGGCGGCCTATGTCGTCGAGGAAGCGGCGGGTGGCTACAAGGTGGTCAAGCTGCACGGCGGCGAAGCCTACGAAACCGCGCGCTTTGCGACGATGGCCGAGCGGCTGCGCGGCTACTCGATGCGCATGGCCGTGGCGGGCGGGCTGAACCAGCCTGTGACGGCGTTCCTGGCGTCGCTGGCGCTGTCGGTGATCCTGACCATCGCCATGGTGCAGGCCCAGGCCGACCAGACGACGATTGGCGGTTTCACTGGCTTCGTGATGGCGATGCTGCTGCTGATCTCGCCGCTCAAGCACCTGACCGATTTGAACCAGCCGCTGCAACGTGGCCTGACGGCCGCCGAGATGATCTTCCGCCTGATCGACGAACCCGTGGAGCCGTTGGTGGGTGGCGCCGCGCTGGAACGCGCGCAGGGCGATCTGGTGTTCGACAACGTTGGTTTCCGCTATGGCGACGCTGGCCGTGCGGCACTGAACCATGTGAGCTTCCGTGCCGCACCGGGTGAGGTGGTGGCACTGGTGGGTCCTTCGGGCAGTGGCAAGACCACCCTGGTCAATCTGGTGCCGCGTTTCTTCGATCCGACCGAAGGCCGCATCATGCTCGACGGCAAGCCGATCGATTCGTTCTCGCTCAACGACCTGCGTCGCCAGATTGCATTCGTGAGCCAGGACGTGGTGCTGTTCAACGATACCGTGGCGGCCAACGTGGCGTATGGCGTACATCCGCGTGAAGCCATCGACATGGCGCGCGTGGAGCGCGCGCTGGCAGCGGCCTACCTGACCGACACGGTGAAGGGCCTGCCCGAAGGGCTGGAAACCAATATCGGTGACAACGGCATGAAGCTGTCGGGCGGCCAGCGCCAGCGTCTGGCGATTGCCCGTGCCATCTACAAGGATGCGCCGATACTGATTCTCGACGAAGCCACTTCGGCGCTCGATTCGGAATCGGAACGCCAGGTCCAGGCCGCGCTCGAATCGTTGATGGTGGGCCGCACCACGCTGGTGATTGCACACCGCCTGTCGACCATCGAGAACGCCGATCGCATCGTGGTGCTCGAACAGGGCCGCGTGGCAGAGTCCGGCAGCCATGCCGACCTGCTGGCCGCCAATGGCCTGTACGCCGGCCTGCATCGCATCCAGTTCGCCACTGCCGCGCACTGAGCAAGCACTAGCATCAAGGATTCACGGCCGTGGCACCGCGCCACGGCCGGGCATGTACCAACAGGGGACATATACCCCGAGGAGACAGACATGACCACGCAGTCCGCCACCACCCCTCTCATCAGCCGCTTCCCCGTTCCAGCGATTGCCGACCTGCCCGAAGATTTGCGGCAGCGCGTGCTGGAAGTCCAGGAGAAAGCCGGCTTCGTGCCTAATGTGTTTCTTGCCTTGGCGCATCGTCCTGCCGAGTGCCGCGCATTCTTCGCCTATCACGACGCGCTGATGCTCAAGGAAACGGGCAACCTGACCAAAGGCGACCGCGAGATGATCGTGGTGGCAACGTCAGGTGTGAACCAGTGCCTGTATTGCGTGGTGGCGCACGGCGCGATCCTGCGCATCTACGAGAAGAAACCGCTGGTGGCCGATCAGGTAGCGGTCAACTATCGCAAGGCAGACATCGCGCCACGCCAGCGCGCCATGCTCGATTTCGCGATGAAGGTGTGCGAGGCGTCGCACACGGTAGGCGACGCCGATTTCGAGGCGCTGCGCGCGCATGGATTCGACGAGGAAGACGCCTGGGATATTGCCGCGATCACGGCGTTCTTTGGATTGTCGAATCGCATGGCGAATACGATCAGTATGCGGCCGAATGACGAGTTTTATTTGATGGGGCGGGTGGCAAAAGCAAAGTAATCGATCCCGACGGTTTGCTCCCCTCTCCCGCCTGCGGGAGAGGGGCTGGGGGTGAGGGTCAGCGCATCAAGCCCTAACCGCGCAACCGTGTATCGACGGCCTGCCCTCACCCCTGGCCCCTCTCCCACTACATGGGAGAGGGGAACCGGTCCGTGGCGGATCACTGTTCAGCGCACCTGCGCACACGCCCCGCTCTTCGGATCGAACAGCACCGGCCACGCCTGCTCATAAATTCCCGGTGTGCAGTACTTCTCGCACTTGGCGTGCGCCAGCGTGATGCGGCGCGGATCTTGCCAGACCATGAGCTTGCAGCCGCCGCCATCTACCGCATGCAGTTCGATGTGTGGTGTCTGCTGTACCTGTTTGAACTGGGCGAGGTCGAACTGGCATGAGCCTTTGCGCGAGACCCATAGTTTCCAGGTCAACGTCTGTACGGCGTTGCGCGAGACACGCACCACGGCGTCTTCGCGAAAGCCGTCTTCCTCGGTGCGCTTGCACGCGCCCGCCATGTTGATCTCGCGAGCGGCGATGGGCGTGGCGCGGGCCTGCGGTGCGGGCGGGTAGGTCTTGTCGGCATTGACCGTCGGACCGGCCAGTGGCGGGGATCGATCCACGCGCTCCTGTAGCGGCGCGCATCCGACGCATAAAAAAAGAGCCAGCAGGGCTGGCTTTGCGATCGTGGTTGACTTCATGTGCGACCCCTCGTGCGTCCGTCACCTTTCACCTTCAATGTAGGGGATGGGGGCACAAAGGCCAGCCGGAAGTGTTCGGTACTAGCCCTATTGGGCGAACCGCCGGGCCACCGTCTATAGTCAATGGATATTCCGCGCGCCCAACTCGGGCGCGCGGTTTTTTTTTCGTCAAACGCTCGTTTCAACCATCTCGCGCTCGCGCGGCGCGGCGTGCTGCACGGCCGGATAGCCGGCGGCGAACACCAGCCGGCCCGCCGACCACGTGTGCGTGACCAGTGGCGGGGCCGC
>NZ_JBDKXK010000050.1:0-3134 GCF_039710735.1 Cupriavidus sp. DL-D2
TCGGCAGTGCAAATTGCGACTCGTCAGCAAGCAGAACCTCGATGCCCTCTCCCCCAACCCCTCTCCCGCGCAGCGGGAGAGGGGAGCCACCCAAAAAAAAGCAGCGCACACATCAGCAGGAGACACCATGAACCAAACCACCCGCACCCTCGCCGCCATTGCCGTCGCCGCCTTCACCCTGACCGCTCACGCCCAGGGCGAATGGCCGACCAAGCCCGTCACCATCATCGTTCCGTTCACGCCCGGTGGCGGCACCGATATCGGCACGCGGCTCGTGGCGCAGCGCTTGTCGCAGTTGTGGGGCCAGCCGGTGGTCGTCGATAACCGTCCCGGTGCCGCTGGCAACGTCGGGCTGGAACTGACCGCACGCGCCAAGCCGGACGGCTACACACTCGTGGCAGGCAACGTGGGCACGCAATCGATCAACCCGTTCCTCTACAAGAAGCTCAACTACAAGCCGGACAGCTTCGTGCCCGTCACGATGATGGCCGAGTTGCCGTTTGCGCTGGTAGTGACGCCGGGCCTGCCCGCCAAGACGCCGAAGGAACTCGTGGCGCTGGCCAAGGCCAAGCCGGGCAAGCTCACGTTCGCGAGTTCGGGCACGGGTGGATCGCCGCACCTCTCGGGCGAGATCTTCAAGGCCGCCACCGGCACCGACATGCTGCACGTCCCATACAAGGGCGGCGGCGCGGCGATGACGGACCTGATGGCCGGCAACGTCGACATGCTGTTCGCCTCCATCCTTGAAACCACGGGTCACGTGAAGTCGGGCAAGCTGCGCGCGCTGGCCGTGACGGGCACGGTGCGTTCGCCGTCGATGCCGGACGTGCCCACGCTGGCCGAGGCCGGTATCCAGAACGCCGAGTCGGGATCGTGGGTCGGACTGCTCGCGCCGGCCGGCACGCCGAAGGATATCGTCGACAAGATCGCCACCGATGTGAAGAAAGTGGTGGCGATACCCGAAGTGAAAAAGCAACTGGTGGATCAGGGCGCCATTCCGGTGGGCAGCACGCCGCAGGAATTTGCGCAGACCATCGCCAACGACCGCAAGCGCTACGCAAGGATCATCGCGGATAATCACCTGAGCGCGGACTGACACGCGCCCGCCCTCCCGGAACAAGATAGGACTCTTCTCGCATGAAACCACGCCTCCTGCAGCACGGCCGGCTCCCCGAACAGACCGAAGCCCGCCTGGCCGAGCAATTCGATGTGCATCCGTTCTGGGCCGAAAGCGACCCAGCCGCCTACCTCGCGCAACACGGCGGCGAGTTCGTGGCGATGACTACGCGCGCCGCTATCGGCGTGGACGCAAAGATGCTGGGCGCCCTGCCCAACCTGCGCGTGATCTCCAGCTTCGGCGTGGGCCTGGACAAGCTCGACCTCGACACTGCCCGCGCACGCGGCATCGCCGTGGGCTACACGCCCGACGTGCTCAACGACTGCGTGGCCGATACCGCCTTTGCGCTGCTGATGGACGCCGCGCGCCAGGTCAGCGCCGCGGATCGCTTCGTGCGTCGCGGCGACTGGCTCAAGGGTGCGTATCCGCTGACCACACGCGTCAGCGGCAAGCGGCTTGGCATCGTCGGCATGGGCCGTATCGGCCGGGTTATCGCCAAGCGGTCGCACGGCTTCGATATGGACGTGCGCTACTTCGGCCGCAAGGCGCAGGAAGGGGTGCCGTATGGTTTCGAACCCTCGCTGGAAGCGCTGGCGAAGTGGGCCGACTTCCTTGTCATCGCCGCATCGGGCGGGCCGGAAACGCGTCATATGGTGTCGGCCGGCGTGCTGGAGGCACTGGGTCCACAAGGCTACCTGATCAACATCGCGCGCGGCACGGTGGTGGATGAAGCGGCGCTGATCGATGCCCTGACGAACAAGCGTATTGCAGGCGCCGGACTCGACGTGTTCGAGGACGAGCCGCGCGTGCCCGAAGCACTGTTCGGTCTCGACAACGTCGTGCTGCTGCCGCACGTTGCCAGCGGCACGCACGAAACGCGCGCTGCCATGGCAGGACTGGTCTTCGACAATCTGCAGAGCTTCTTCGCCACGGGTGCCGTGCTGAAATCCGCAGTCTGAGGCTGACAAAGCGTAGCCGGCCCGACACAGTGCCGAAACACTGCGTACGGCCACCAGCGCTACACTGGGCACCCCCTTTCCTCACCGGAACGCGCGATGCCCACAAACCCTGCGCGGCCGCCCTCCGTGTCACGTCGCCGGCACCTGCTGGCCATGGGACTCGGGGGCGCCGCCCTCGCCACGCTGTCCCGCACGGCGCCGGCCCAAACATCCTCCCATCCCTCCCCTTCCGCCTCACCGCTGGCGCTGACGGCGCAGACCACCGAGGGTCCGTACTACTTCGACGCTGGCAAGGTGCGCCAGGACATCACCGAAGGCCAGCCCGGCGTACCGCTCGAGATCCGCTTTGCCGTGGTCGATGCAGCCGGCCGCCCGCTTGCCGGCAAGCGCGTGGACCTGTGGCATTGCAACGCGGCTGGCGTGTACTCGGGCTATGCCGGCCAGACTGACGACCACGACCAGCGGGTATCGACCAAAGGCCAGACCTTCCTGCGCGGCAGCCAACCCGTGGATGCAACCGGCACCGCCGTCTTCCACACGATCTATCCAGGCTGGTATGAAGGCCGGGCCACGCATCTCCACATGAAGGTGCTCGATGGCAGCCGGGCCATGCTGACCACGCAGTGCTTCCTGCCGGACGCACTCAGCGAGTACTTGTACACGCAGCTATCCGCCTATCGCCGCAAGCGCGTGCGGCAGACGCTGAACAGCAACGACGGCATCGCCCTGCAGGCGGGAGACACCACCCTGGGCGCGGTGCGCGAAGCCAACGGACGCTATATCGCCACGCTGACGCTGGTGGTGGACCCTTCGGCGACGTCGAAGGCGGAGCGGTTTCCGGGGCCGGGCGAGATGATGGGCGGCCCGCCTCCGGGGCCACCGCCCGATCATGGCAAGCTGGTCGCGCTGGAGGGTGAAGCGCGGGTGGCGGCGATTGTGCCGGGGGTGAAGCTGTAGATACGCTTCCTCTGGATTTCCCCCGATTCTTCTTCCATCTCCCGCCTGTGTTTGCTCTGTAGTGGTCCAATAAACCTGGACACCTCAAAAGGTAGACTTCG
>NZ_JBDKXK010000051.1:0-71658 GCF_039710735.1 Cupriavidus sp. DL-D2
AGCCGGCAAGCGACCGAGGCAACTGCCGATGGTCGCTTGCCTTCCCGTGCCGAGCATGGTCCTGTCCTTTAAAGCGCAATCCCGTTACATCGCTGGAATAAATCGACAGGCATCGGCGTCTACCTATCAAGCACATCGAAACCGACGTGCTGCGATCTCAAACCACAAATGGAATCAATCATGAAGACGAACCACACCCTGCGCAACGTTGTCGCTACCCTTGGCCTTGTCGTCGCCGGTCTTTCTGTTTGCCACGCGCACACCACGGACAGCAGTCAGGGACTGACCCGGGCACAGGTGCAAAGCGAACTGTCCGCGCTTGAAAAGCTCGGCTACGATCCGCATCGCGAAGGCAACTACCCCGCTGACCTGCAAGCCGCCGAAGCGCGCCTCGCCGAGCAGCACGCTAACAACGTAGTCGCGACGAAGTGAAGCAAGGGAAGTCTGCAAGACGCGCCGGGAGAGTGAGGACCAGTCGCTCATCCCGGCATTTTTCCATCGACTGAATTCTTACTGTGGCCATCGCCACGCCGGTTCGGACAGATGCTCGGCAAAGAAGTCTGACACTGCACGAATCTTTGCCGGCTTGCTCCGCGCAGATGGGGTGACAAAATAAAGTCCGCCCCGCGTCATGTTCCACTCCGGAAGAATCCTTTCCAGGCGTCCATTCGCCAGGTACTCTCCAGCGATGAACTCGGGCAACTCTGCAATGGCAATGCCCTCCAGCAAAATGGGAACCATCGCTTCGGAGTTTGTGACGCGAAGCGGGCCGGATGGCACCACCTCCTCTTGATATCCACTGTCGTGCGTGAACTGCCAGACCTGGGTGCGTGCCCGATACGCATAGCTGAGGCACTTTCGCACGGCCAATTCGCGGGGATGGGATGGGCGTCCATGCGTTTCAAGATAAGCTGGCGACGCCACGAGATATTGCGTCACCGAGCAGATCTTGCGGGCGACCAGCGAGGAATCTGGCAGCGAAGCGATGCGCAACGCCGCATCGAAACCCTCCGCCACAATATCCACCGTTGCGTCGGACAGGTGCAGATCCAGAGACAACTCCGGATACTTGTCCATCAGCCTGGGGAGTATCGGAACCACCCAGCGAAGACCAAAGGACATCGGAATTGCAATGCGCACGCGTCCGCGTGGGTTCTCGGACAGTTCCAGGGCTTCATGCTCTACCACTTCGGCCTGCCGATAGATTTCCGCGGCCTTGGTGGCCATCTGATGGCCGAATTCGGTCAGCGATAGCTGGCGTGAGGTCCTGTTAAGAAGCCTGCCGCCGAGGCGGTCTTCCAGCCTGCTTATCGCCCGGGACACCGTCGGCACCGACACATCCATGACTCTCGCGGCGGCGGCAAACGAGCCCTCCTCCGCGACTTTGGCAAACATCGCCAAACCTTCGAAATCGGGTAACTTGCTCATTCTGCTTGCGCACCGTGACGATGCCATGGCTGCGACGCCGCCACGCATGACGCGCGCAAGGCGCTACGCATCGTCCGGTACGTTTTACTTTTTTCTTGTGGCGTTACCTGGCGGGCGGAAGGTAGCCGCCTGTGCGGTCCAGAATATCGCTGCCTTCGTTCGCCATGGCTTCCGCGAGCTTCATGGTCGCAACCATGATCGAGGACTGCAGCATCGCCATCTGGGTTTCCATGGATGCGACCATTGCCGCCTTCTCGCGCTCATCGCGCTGTTCCGACTGCACGGCTTGCAAGTGTTCCCGCAATTCGGCGAGCTGCTTCTGCATCTGCTCGATCTGAGCCTTGATCGAATCGGCAGTTTCCGACTGTGCGGATTTCTTTTCGCCGCTCGCTCCGGCCTCCGTTCCCTTCACTTCAGGCGGTCGCTCGGTGTCTTCCACACCAGGCGCCTGACCATCGGCATCATTCGCTGCAGTCTGTGCAGTCACTGGTTCGGACTGCGGAGGAACCGACGTGTATCTCGGCGTTGAATGAATCTGCGTGATGCTGCCTATCTGGCTCATGGCGCGAAGCCTCAGTCATGGTTGTTAGCGCCGAAAGCATAACGTTGCCGATTCCCTATCGAAACACCCGCTTCAGAAAGTCAACGTTTCAGAAATGAAACGGCAAGGCGCAGCAACGGCAGACCTGCTCGACATTCCGGTTGCGCGCCCTCACGTCCTTCAGGCCAGTTCCGGCACCCGTGGCTTGAATCGTTGCCGCTCGATGGCGCCGCCGCGCGCCATGAGAATGGTGGATTCCGGGATTTCTTCCCAGACGTCCTGAACATCGATCAGCGGCTCGGACAGGACGAGGAAGGCATCGTCGCCCGCCGCGATGATGCGTGGATCGTCAGGATACAAGGCACGCAATTGCCGGAATGACGTGCTGTGGAACAACGAGCGAGAGGCGCCTTCGCTGGAGTAACGCACGGCAACGATCTGCTTGCCGTCGGTGACGCAGACAGTCATGTTCAATGGATGCTGCACGTCGCAGCGCCGCGCCACTTCCTCGATCAACCCTGCCATCTGCTCCAGCGCCCCGCGCGGATCACGTTCCAGGCCGAAGGTCAGGGCAAGGAAGAACATGACTTCGGAATCGGTCGATCCTTCAATCCAGCGAAACAGGTGAGGCGCCACCGCCAGCATCAGCTCGCGGCGCAATTGCGGGTACTCGCGGATCAGGCCGTTATGGACGAACAGCCATCGGCCGAACCGGAACGGATGGCAGTTGGTTTCCTGCGTCGGCGTGCCGGTGGCGGCCCGCACATGGGCCACGAACAGCGGCGCCCTGACTGCCCGCGCCGTCTCGCGCAGGTTCGTGTCGCTCCATGCGGGGTGCAGGCAACGATACCGGAATGGCAACTCCGAATGCCGCCCGTACCACCCCACGCCGAACCCATCGCCATTCGTAGTGGTATGTCCAAGCCGCGCATTGAGGCTCTGATCGATCAACGAATGTTCGGGCTGAAACAGCACGGCTTCCAGCGGCACGGAACGGCCCGAATAGGCCAGCCAGCGGCACATGATGCCCCTCCTCTACTGTCTTGGTAACGATATCTTCACTTCCAGAATAGCAAGCATGGCCGTTTCGTGAAGTAGGAAAACTGGAGATTGCGCTATGACGCAGGTCACGTAGAATACTGTACATCCATACAGTATTCAGTCATGGAACTGCTCAAGAAACTCGAAATCCTGGCGGATGCGGCGAAATATGACGCATCCTGCGCCAGCAGCGGCGCCCCGAAACGCGATTCGCAAGGCCGTGCCGGGCTGGGCGCCACCACGGGCGCCGGCATCTGCCACAGCTTCACGCCGGATGGCCGTTGCGTGTCGCTGCTGAAAATCCTGCTCACCAACTTTTGCCAGTACGACTGCCAGTACTGCGTGAATCGTCGATCCAGCAACGTGCCGCGTGCCCGCTTCGCGCCGCGCGAGGTGGTGGACCTGACGCTGGAGTTCTATCGTCGCAACTATATCGACGGGCTGTTCCTGAGTTCGGGCATCATCCGCAGCGCCGACTACACGATGGAGCAACTGGTACAGGTGGCGCGGACGCTGCGCGAGGAGCACCAGTTCCGGGGCTACATCCATCTGAAGACGATTCCCGACGCCGATCCACGCCTGATTCGTGAAGCCGGGCAATACGCGGACCGACTCAGCGTCAATATCGAGCTACCCACCGACGCCGGCCTGCAGCGCCTGGCGCCAGAGAAGGACGTCCATACGATCAAGCGGGCGATGGGATCGATCCGGTTGGCGCAGGAGGAAGCCGAGGTCGAGAAAACACCCGCTGCGGCGCGTGCCCCGGCGGGTCAAAGCACCCAGATGATCGTCGGCGCAGACGAGGCTGACGACCGCACGATCCTGCAGACCGCCCAGACGCTCTACGGCGCCTACAAGCTCAAGCGGGTCTACTACTCGGCGTTCAGTCCGATCCCCGACAGCCCGTCTGCCGTGCCCTCGCAGGCGCCGCCGTTGCTGCGCGAACATCGGCTGTATCAGGCCGATTTCCTGCTGCGGGGTTACGGTTTCCGGGCCGAGGAACTGTTCCAGGCCGGCGGCGACCTGCCGCTCGACATCGATCCGAAACTCGCGTGGGCGCTGGCGCATCGCGAATCCTTTCCCGTGGATCTGAACCGTGCGCCGCAGCGTTTGATCGCCCGCGTGCCCGGCATCGGCATGCGGAACGCCAGGCGCCTGGCGGAGTTGCGACGCACGCGGGCCATCCGCTATCAGGATCTGATCCGGCTGCGGTGCGCGATGGATACCGTGAAGCCGTTCGTGGTCACGCAGGACTACAAGCCCGCGCTGGCCGAGCCCACCTCCGAGCAATTGCGCCGCGCCTTGGCGCCCGCGCCACAGCAACTGTCTTTGATATGAGCGAGATCGCGCCCGCCACCATCAAGGACTACGCCAGTTGGCGCGAGTGGGCGCTGCGTGCGCTGTCGCAGGGCTTGCCGCCAGAAGCGGTGCCGTGGGATGCCGGTGGTGAAGCTTCGACTTCCACGCCGGGACAACTGTCGTTGGGTATGGGCGCCGCACCGGCCGTTGCTGCCAGCCACTCAGGCGCCGCGATTCAGGCCGTACGGATTTCCAGGGAACTCGCCGCCCTGCTCCGCGACGCCGCACAGCATCGCGCGGCCCAGCGCTGGGCGTTCCTGTATCGGGTGTTGTGGCGATGGGCACAGGGCGACCGCGCGGTGGCATCGGCCGCCGATGAGGATGGCGCGCGGCTCTACGCCATGGCCAAGGCCGTGCGGCGGGCGCAACACGACATGATTGCCTACGTGCGTTTTCAGGAGCGGCGGCCGGACATGCGAGTCGGCGCGGGCGATGACTTGCCTCAATACCTGGCGTGGTACGAGCCCGACCACGATGTGCTGGCGTACGCGGCAGGACATTTCGCGCGACGGATGGGCGAGGCCACGTGGTGGATCGGCACGCCGGACGGTGCGGCAACCTGGGATGGCCGCGAGGTCCGCTACTCGGCCGCCCCACCCGATCCGGGCGCCTTCCGCGCCGGCGCGGACCAGATCGAGCCGCTCTGGATGGCGTACTACAAGAACATCTTCAACCCGGCTCGCCTCAACGAAGCGGCCTTGCACCAGCACATGCCCGTTCGTTTCTGGAAGGGCCTGCCCGAGGCCGTGCTGATTCCCGCCATGATTGCCGACGCACGAAACGGCGCGCAGCGCGTGGGGCAGGCGGCGACGGTCGGCAGCATGCGCGGCAAGCAGGTGGCAGTGGATGCTGCACAGGCCCTGCCCGTCCGCCCGGTGCCGACTTCGCTCGACCAGTGCCGGCGTTGCGATCTCTGGCGCCACGCCACCCAGGCGGTGCCCGGGCGTGGTCCCGATACAGCGCCGATCATGGTGGTGGGCGAGCAACCCGGCGATCAGGAGGATCTCTCGGGCGAGCCGTTCGTGGGTCTGGCTGGGCAGGTGCTGGACGCGGCGCTGCGTGGTACGGGGGTGTCGCGCGACAGCCTCTATCTGACCAATGCCGTGAAGCATTTCAAATGGATGGCGCGCGGCAAGCGGCGCATGCACAAGACGCCGGGACAGCGCGAAGTAGAAGCCTGCGCGCACTGGCTCGACGAGGAACTGGCGCGCGTGCGGCCTCGGGTGATTGTCACGTTGGGCGCGACGGCGCTGGGCGCGGTGGTGCGGCAGAAGATCCGGCTCGCCGACGCCATGGCCGCCCCGATGCGGCTAGGCGATACGTGGATCGTGGCGACGTGGCATCCCTCGTATGCGCTGCGAGTAGAGGGGCTGGAGGCGCGAGCCAATGTGGAGGCTGCAATTCAGTCGGCGTTGATACAGGCACACAGGCTGGCCGAGGAAGAAACTTTTCCGGTCATTTCGGCGTCGGAGTGATTTGAGCCATCGCTGGGATCACGATGAGAAAGTCACTTTCCTGCGCGCTCGCCGCGCTTTTTCTGCTCGGCGCAATCAGCGGCTGCGCTTCCCGGACAGGCTATGACGATGGGAAATCCGGGGTGACAACCTATGGGGTCGTGGATGTCGGGGTGAGTGTGGAGCGGTGAGACGTATTCTCCCGGCTTACGGGGTGCTCCCCTCTCCCGCACGCGGGAGAGGGGAGAAAACCAGCAAGATCCCTAGACTCAAACCACCCCCACCTTCACCTCACTTCGAATCTCGCACCTTGCCAGACTCTCTCGCGCCACGCGTTCGACCTGCTCGCGCGTGGCTGCGTCGCGCACCGTTCCGTGCAGCGTGCAAACACCATCCGAAAAGTCTGCCGTCACCACGCCGGGATCGACGAGGGTGGCGAGTTGTTCGTCGAGGACTTCGCGCCGCTGCAGATCGCTGAGTGGCGCCACGGCGTCCATATCGTTGTTGTCGTATTGCCCCAGCGATGCCGGACCCGGTACCGGCCGCGTGCCAGTGACCAGCGGTTCGGGCGCAGCCGAGCCAGGCGCCACGCCGTACATGCCGTAGCGCTCCACGCCATCAGGCTCTTTACCGCCATGCGGCACATAGGGTGTATCGGGCAGATTGTCATGGCTGGCCGGTTTTACCGCGCCGGACGCCTCACTCACAGGCGCCTCCGGCAGGTTGTTGCGATCATCGCGTACGGCGCTATGGCCGCCGTAGTGGTAGTCCGTCAGCGTGGGCTTTTGCGTGGCCATCTGAAAACTCCTTTCGAGCGGTTGTCGTCATCGGGCATGGCGACGCATCGACCGTGCCACCCCGCCAGATCCTTGCGTGGCAACGGATTGCACGTCGTCAGTCGCGTTCTCAGCCGGTAAATCCTGCATTGGGGTCGTACCGGACATTCAGCGGGGAGGTGCAGGAGTAGACTCTCAGCACCTTTCAAAGGACGTGCCCGCCCCCCGTGAATACCCAGCCGCCCCGCCCTGCCCGCCTGCATTTCGACCTGACCACCGTCCAGCTATTTATCGCCGTGGCCGAACTCGGCAGCATCACGCGCGGCGCCGAGCGCTTGCACCTGGCCGCCGCAGCGGCGTCGCGGCGCGTGCTCGAACTGGAAGGCCAGCTTGGCGTGGCCTTGTTCGAGCGCCTGCCGCATGGCATGGCGTTGACCGAGGCGGGCCGTGCGCTGTTGGCGCACGCGCGCGGCATCACGCATACCGTGCAACGCATGCAGGACGATGCCGCGTCTTATGTGGGCGGCGATCTCGGTGTGGTGCGTGTGGCGGCGCCCAAGTCCGCCGTGATCCAGTTCATGCCGTTCGATATCCAGCGCTGCGCCGCCGTTTGTCCGGGCGTGCGCGTGGACCTGCAGGAGATGAACAGCCAGGAAGTCCAGCAGGCGCTACGCCGGGGCACGGTCGACATCGGCATCTATGAGGGCAGCCTTGGCATGGTGGACCTGCCGATCGAACCGTATCGCACGGATCGTCTGGTGCTGGTGGTGGCCAAGGGACATGCGCTGGCGCGCCGACGCAAGGTGACGCTCGACGATGTACTCGACTGCGACCTGATCACGCTGGGCGAGAGTTCTGCGATTTCGATCATGCTCGACCGGCTGGCCGAGGAAGCGGGTCGTGTGCCCCGGATGCGCATGCGCGTGGGCGGCTTCGACAGCATTGCCGCCCTTGTGGCGCAGAGCCTGGGCGCAGGCGTCATGCCGGAGGCTATCGCCGCCGTCATCGCGAGCGGTAGCCATTTCGTGCGCGTGCCGATTGCCGAGCCGTGGGCAGCGCGCGAATTCGTGTTGTGCCACCGTCCGCGCGACGCGCTTTCCTCCGCGGCGTTGAGCGTGCTGGCGGTGCTTGCGCAAAATGCGAAACCAGAATCCCCCAAATAACGATAGCCCGCGCTGCCCGCCGCGCCCATGATGGGATCCATAACGATTCCCATATTGGAGACACCTCATGCAGCGCAGACAGTTCATCCTCGGGGCAGCGGCTGGCCTGGCCCTCCCCTCGCTGGCCCTCCCCAGCCTGGTCCGCGCCGCCGATATCAACGGCCCGGTCCGCATCGTGGTGGGTTTTGCGCCCGGTGGCGGCACCGATGTGCTGGCACGCGTGATCGGCCAGAAGCTCGGCATGATGTGGAACACCAGCGTCCTCGTGGAGAACAAGCCGGGCGCGACGGGAGCGATTGCCGCCGCCTACGTGGCCAAGCAGCCGCCGGACGGCACCACGCTGCTGATGGCGCACGTGAACAGCCACGCCATCGGTCCGGCGCTGCTCGACGTCAAGTACGACCCCGTCAACGATTTCTCCCCGATCTCGATGGTTGGGGTTACCCCCAACATGCTGACGTGCCGGCCCGAGCAGAAGGTGCGCTCGGTGCAGGATATCGTCGCGCTCTGCAAGAAGAAGCCGGGCCAGATCTCGTTTGGCTCGTCGGGCATCGGCTCTGCCCAGCACCTGGCGCTGGAACTGTTCCGCATGCAGGCCAAGATCGACGTGGTACACGTGCCGTACAAGGGATCGGGCCCGCTGATTGCCGATCTGCTCGGTGGCCAGATCGACTATGCGTTCGACACGATGACTGCGGCCACGCCATTCATCGCGCAGGGCAAGGTCATCGCCATCGCCCAGACGCGCCTGAAACGCGCGGCCAGTCATCCCAACGTGCCGACGCTGGCGGAATCCGGGTTTCCGGGTCTGGATGCGGCGTCGTGGTACGGGCTGGTCGGTCCCAAAGGCATGTCGCCCGCGCTGGTGCAGCGCATGAACCAGGATGTGAACCGCGCGCTGGCCATGCCCGACGTGGCCGAGAAGCTCAAGAGCTTCGGCGCCGAGGATTCGGGCGGCACCAGCCAGCAGTTCGGCGCGTTCATCGCGTCGGAAGCCGCCAAATGGGGCAAGGTCGTCAAGCAGGCCGGCGTCAAGGCCGAAGTCTGACGCGCCCTCCCCCAGAACATGCATTGCCACGGAATTCAACGATGACGCCATTCAATACCTCCGCCGCCTCCACGGGTTCGACTTCCGACGCACAGGCGCGTCCTCTGCCGCTGGCCGGCGTGCGCGTGCTCGACGTGTGCCAGGTGATGGCCGGCCCCTATGCCTGCATGCTGCTGGCCGACCTGGGTGCCGACGTGATCAAGATCGAGCCCCCCGATGGCGGCGACCAGACGCGCAGCGCCATGGGTTTCAAGATGAAGGGGCCGGACAGCATGGGCTTCCTGAACATGAACCGCAACAAGCGCAGCGTCACGCTCGACCTCAAGACCGAGGCCGGCCGCGAGGTGCTGTACAAGCTCGCGGAGTCCGCCGACATCCTCGTGGAAAACTACCGTCCCGGCGTGATGAAGCGGCTCGGCATCGACTACGAGACGCTGGCCGAAATCAACCCGAAACTGGTCTATGTCAGCATCTCTGGGTTCGGCCAGTCCGGTCCGTGGGCCAAGCGTCCCGGCTTCGACCTGATGGCCCAGGCCATGTCGGGCGTGATGAGCGTGACCGGCTATCCCGGCGACGCCCCGGTGAAATGCGGCGTGCCCGTGGCGGATATCGGCTGCGCGCTGTTTGCCACCTACGGCATGCTGGCCGCGTACATCGGCGCCAAGGAAACCGGCAAGGGCCAGTACGTGGACGCATCGCTGTTCGACTCGGCCATGGCGTTCTCGATCTGGGACACCTCGGAGTACTGGGGCACGGGGCGCGAGCCTGAGCCGCTGGGTACGGCCAACCGCATGAGCGCGCCCTACCAGGCCATGAAATCCGCCGATGGCTATTTCGTGATGGGCGCCACCAACCAGAAGCTCTGGCAACTGCTGTGCAACACGCTGGATCGCGCCGATCTGCTGGCCGACGAACGATTCGCAACCGTGGCGCTGCGGCTGGCTAACCGGCTGCCGTTGATTGCCGAACTCGAACGCACCTTCACGCAGAAGACCAGCGACGAGTGGATCGAATCGCTGCTCGAAGTAGGGATTCCGGCCGGCCCGATCCTGACGTATCCACAAGCCTTCGACAGCGAGCATGGCAAGCACCGCCAGATGCGCATCGAGATCGACCATCCGATCGAAGGCAAGGTCCCGAATATCGGCTTCGCGGTGAAGATGGGCGGCACGCCGCAACAGGTACGTCGCCATCCGCCGCTGCTGGGCCAGCACACCGACGAGGTACTGACCGAACTCGGCATCGCACAGGACGAAAAAGAGGCGCTGGCCGCAGCCGGCGCGTTCGGCGCATGAGCGGCGATCAGGATACTGGCCGTGTGAGCCTGTTCGTCTCCGGGCAGGTGGCCACGCTGACCTTCGACCGCCCCGCCGCGCGCAATGCGATGACGTGGACGATGTACGAGCAACTGGGCCAACATTGCCGCGATCTGGCCGGCGACGGCGGTGCAGGCATCCGCGTGGTCGTGATGCGGGGCGCAGGCGGCGAGGCGTTCGTGGCCGGCACCGACATCGCCCAGTTCAAGGCGTTCCAGAGCGGCGACGACGGCATCGACTACGAAAAGCAGATCGACGCCGGCATCGGCCTCGTCGAATCGCTCCCCATGCCTACCGTGGCCGTGGTCGATGGCTGGTGCGTGGGCGGCGGCCTGGCCATCGCCACCGCCTGCGATTTCCGCATCGCCACCCCCAATGCCCGCTTCGGCGTGCCGATTGCCCGCACGCTCGGCAACACGCTCTCCGCGCTGAACCTCGCCAAGCTGCGCGCGGCATGGGGATTGCAGCCCGTGCGCCGCATGCTGCTGCTCGCGCAGATTCTCGATGCCGACGCAGCGATGGCCTGCGGATTCCTGGAATTCGTTCGATCCGCCGAAGACCTCGACGCCGAACTGGCTTCGCTCTGCGAGCGACTGGCGAAGCTCGCACCCGTGACGCAAGCGGTAGTCAAGGAAGCTCTGCGCCGCCAAACCGTCGAGGCCGTGGCGGATACCGACGATCTGGTGCGCCGCTGCTATGGCAGCCAAGATTTCCGGGAGGGGGTGGAGGCGTTTGTGGAGAAAAGGCCGCCGGGGTGGCGGGGTTGCTAGTCGCGAAACCTAGTCGCGAAACCATCCGCGCTCTGTTTCCATGTCTTTCCATCACACTATTGCGATAAGTTTTCTTATCGCAATAGTGTTGTCATGGATGGCAACTGCGATGCGGGGAAACGTTCTTCCCCATACCCCCAGGACATACTCCCCGACAAATAGTCATTAGACGGCGCGGCACAATCCGGAAACAATCGGCGCTTTCGTTGCGGCATGCAGCGCCATTTTTCGACCGGAAGTAGCCCATGACACTGATTACCGATGAGCAGGTCCGTCAAGTTCTGACGATGCGCGAGAGCAGCCAGGTGGTGCGCGACGCGTTTGTTGCGGCGGCGCGTGGGCAGGCGGTGACCTTGCCGCGCACCCGCACCAGTCTGGATCACCTGACGCTCAGCGTCATGGGCGGCATCGTGGCCCCCGCCGGAATGTGTGGGGCGAAGGTGTATTCGACGAACGCGGGGCAGTTCGATTTCGTCGTCGTGTTGTTCGATGGTGCAGATGGTCACTACGTGGCGACGATCCAGGGCAATGCGTTGACGGAGTTCCGCACGGCCGCCACCACACGCGTCGTGATCGAGGCGCAATTGCCGCCGAAGGGCTCCACGCTGGCGATCTTCGGCACCGGCGTCCAGGCCAGGGCGCACCTGGCCACCATGCTCGAACTCGATGTCTTCCGCCGCGTATTCATCGTGAGCCGGGGCGATGGTGCGGCGATGGCGGCTGCGTTTGCCAAGTCGCATCCAGAGGTCGAGTTCAAGACTGCGGACGCCATCACGGCGGTGCCGGAATCCGATGTCGTCATCACCTGCACGCGTAGCGCGACGCCGCTTTTCGACGGCAACCTCCTCAAGCCCGATGCGGTGGTGGCGGCCATTGGATCGAGCAAGCCGCAAACGCGGGAGATCGACGATGTCACGCTGCAACGTGCGGCGCGCATTGTCGTCGAGCACAAGGAGCAGGCGCGCAAGGAGGCCGGAGACCTCGTCATGGCCCAGCCCGGCGTGGTGGATTGGGATCGTGTCGTGGAAATTGGCGATGTGCTGACCGGCGATGCGTCGGCCATCGGTGGGGCACAGGGGATTCGGGTGTACAAGTCGGTTGGCGTGGGCCTGGTCGATGTCGCCCTGTCCGCGCTGGTTTACAAGAAGATTGCCGCCGCGAAGCCGTAAGCACGCATGGGGAGCGGTCCCTTTCTGCAGGAGTTCGGCGCCGGCCCGCATCCGGCGCTAGAATCGCGCCAGAAACAATTCCCCAAGGTTTTCCAGCGTGCCCCTTCAGCAGGGTTTCATCCTGACCCGTCACTGGCGCGACACACCGGCGGGCACCGAGGTCGAGTTCTGGCTCGCCACCGACGATGGCCCGCGCCGGCTGCGTCTGCCGCCGCAGCCTTCGACCGCGTTTATCCCCGTGGCCCAGCGTGCCGCTGCCGAAGCGCTGCTGCGCGGTGAGCGCGATGTCGAGCTGCGCGCGCTGCCGCTGCAGGATTTCCAGCATCGGCCGGTATTGGGCCTCTACTGCCAGCAGCATCGGCAACTGATCCAGATCGATCGCGCGCTGCGCGATGCCCGCGTGGATGTCTACGAGGCCGATGTGCGGCCGCCCGAGCGCTACATGATGGAGCGCTTCATCACCGCACCGGTCTGGTTCGACGGCGAGGCCGGCGCCGATGGCGTGCTGCGCGAGGCACAGATGAAGCCGGCTGTCGGTTATCGACCGCCCCTGCGACTGGCGTCGCTCGATATCGAGACCAATGCGTTTGGCGACCTCTATTCGATTGCAATCGAGGGCTGCGGCCAGCGGCAGGTCTACATGCTGGGGACGGCGCCGGAGGCAGCGGGGGAAACCGTCGATTTCGGGCTGGAGTATTGCAACACACGCCAGCAATTGCTCGAATGCCTCAACGACTGGATGGCCGCGCATGATCCCGACGCGATCATCGGCTGGAACCTCGTCCAGTTCGATCTGCGCGTGCTGCGCGAGCATGCCGCCAAGTTCCGGATTCCGCTGCGGCTGGGCCGGGGCGGCACCGAGATGGAATGGCGCGAGCACAACCAGCAGCAGCACTACTTTGCGGCAGCGCCGGGGCGGCTGATCATCGACGGCATCGAGGCGCTGCGTTCCGCCACGTGGAGCTTCCCCTCGTTCAGCCTGGAATCGGTGGCGCGCACGCTGCTGGGCGAAGGCAAGGCCATCGACAATCCGTACGATCGTATGGACGAGATCGACCGGATGTTCGCGCAGGACAAGCCTGCGCTGGCCCGCTACAACCTGCGCGATTGCGAACTGGTGACGCGCATTTTCCACGCCACGGAACTGCTGCCCTTCCTGCTGGAGCGCGCCTCGGTCACCGGCCTGCCTGCCGATCGCAATGGCGGCTCGGTGGCGGCTTTCACGCATCTGTATATGCCGCTGATGCATCGGCAGGGCTTTGTGGCGCCAAACCTCGGTGACAAGGCGCCCGAGGCCAGCCCCGGCGGTTTCGTGATGGATTCGCGCCCAGGCCTCTACGAATCCGTGCTTGTGCTCGACTACAAGAGCCTGTACCCGTCGATCATCCGCACGTTTCTGATCGACCCAGTCGGGCTGATCGAGGGGCTGGCACACCCTGACGACACCGATTCGGTGCCCGGTTTCCGGGGTGCGCGATTCTCACGGACCAAGCACTGCCTGCCGGCCATCGTCGCGCGTGTGTGGCAGGGTCGCGAAGCGGCCAAGCGCGAGGGCAACAAGCCGCTGTCGCAAGCGCTCAAGATCATCATGAACGCGTTCTACGGCGTGCTGGGGTCGAGCGGCTGCCGCTTCTTCGATCCCCGGCTGGCATCGTCGATCACGATGCGCGGCCACGAGATCATGCGGCAGACGCGTGAACTGATCGAGGCCCGCGGCTACGAGGTGATCTATGGCGACACGGACTCCACGTTCGTCTGGCTGCGCCGCGCGCGCGCCGAGGAAGACGCCGCGAGCATTGGCCGCAGCCTGGTGGCGTACGTGAACGACTGGTGGCGCGACCATCTCTGGCAGACCTATGGGCTGGAGAGCGCACTCGAACTGCAATTCGAAACGCACTACCGCCGCTTTCTGATGCCGACGATTCGCGGCACCGACCTCGGCAGCAAGAAGCGCTACGCCGGCCAGGTCATGCGCGCCGACGGCAAGGCCGAGATGGTTTTCAAGGGACTGGAAACGGTGCGCACGGACTGGTCGCCACTGGCGCAGCAGTTCCAGCAAACGCTCTACGAGAAGATCTTCAATCGCGAGCCGTACCAGGAATACGTGCGCGACACCGTGCGCCGCACGCTGGCCGGTGAACTCGATGACCAACTCGTCTATCGCAAACGCCTGCGCCGGCAACTGGGCGACTACCAGCGCAACGTCCCGCCCCATGTACGCGCCGCCCGCATCGCCGACGAATACAACGAACGCCACGGCCGGCCCCGTCAATACCAGCGCGGCGGCTGGATCAGCTACCTCATGACCCTGGCCGGTCCCGAACCACTGGAAACCCGCGCCGCGCCCATCGACTACGACCACTATGTTACGCGGCAACTGCAGCCCATCGCGGATGCGATCCTGCCGTTTCTGGATGATGATTTCGAAAGGTTGCTGAGTGGGCAGATGGTGTTGTTTGGGGCATAGACGTCTTGCCCTCGCCTGTTTGGTTTTCTCCCCTCTCCCGCTACGCGGGAGAGGGGTCGGGGGAGAGGGCATGGCGGTTCTGCTTGCCAAGCTCGCATTTTGAACTGCTGGCCCTCTCCCCCACCCCTCTCCCACTGCGCGGGAGAGGGGCGCGCATAACAGCGGGAGTCAGGTAATTCAAACTCTGCGGTATCCTTCCCCTCTCAATCAAAAAAGAATCCGCAGAGCATTCATCCCCGCCATGTCTTCCACTGCCGCCCCCACACCCCCCGCCCCCTCCAAGGCCATGCGCCACGCTGCCAGCATGCTTGTGCTGCGTGACGGGCCACAAGGCATGGAAGTGCTGCTGATGCGTCGTCCGCAACGCGACGATGATCGCAGCGCCGGTGCCTACGTGTTTCCGGGCGGTGTGCTCGATCCGCAGGATGCTGCGCTCCATCCGCTCTGTACGGGGCTCGATGACGCTGCGGCGAGTGCGCGGCTCGATGTGGCTGGCAACGGGCTCGACTACTACCTGTGCGCGGTGCGCGAGGCGTTCGAGGAAGCCAACCTGCTGTTTGCCTACGATGCCAGCGGGCAGATCGTCCGGCTCGACGATCTTGGCGAGGCGGTGCGCGGCCAGTTGCGCGAAGCGGCCAGCTATGGCGGCAAGGGCGTGGCCCATGTCTGCGAGACGCTGGGCCTGACGCTGGCCGTCGACAAGCTGGCCTATTGCGCTTACTGGCTCACGCCCCCGGGGCTGGCCAAGCGATTCGATACACGCTTCTTCATGGCAATCCTGCCGGCCGGCCAGACCGCCATCCACGATGGCGTGGAAGCGGTGGAGCATCGCTGGATGCGACCCAGTGACGCCGCCGATCCGGCCGCCAATCTCACGCTCGTCAATGCCACGCGCCGCATCCTGCAGTCGATCGCGCACTTTCCCACGGCGCAGGCGTGCTTCGACTACGCCCGGCAGCAGCGCAACATCGCACTGGTCATGCCGCGCCTGGCGCACGGTCCCAAGGGGCAGCGGCCCGTCATGCCTGAGGAGCCGAGCTACGCGGAGATCGCGCGGATCGATCCGGACGGCGCGGGCCATGGCCGCTACACACTGGAACCTGGGCTGGCCGTGCGGCTGTCCGAACGCGTCTGGCGTGTGACGGCCAACAACGGCAACGTGATGACCGGCCCCGGCACCAATACGTACTTCGTGGCCGGCGCGGACAACACGTGGGCCGTAATCGATCCGGGCCCCGACGATGCCGAGCACTTTGCCGCCGTGATGGCCGCCGCGCCTGGGCCGGTCAAGCTGATCCTGACCACGCACACGCACCTGGATCACTCACCCGGCTCCGTGCGCCTGCGCGAAGCCACTGCGGCGCCGGTCTGGGGCCGCGTGACTACGGTGGCCGATCGCCAGGACCCGACGTTCCGCCCCGACCACATGCCCGATCACGGCGACCGCATCGTGTTGAGTCCGGATACCACGCTGCGCGTGATCCATACTCCAGGGCACGCGTCGAACCACCTCTGCTTCCTGCTCGAAGAAGAAAAGACGTTGTTCACGGGCGATCACGTGATGCAAGGCTCCTCGGTTGTCATCAATCCGCCCGATGGCGACATGCGCGACTATCTGGCGTCTCTTCAGATGCTGCTGGACGAGGACATCGACTGGATCGCACCCGGCCACGGCTTCCTGATGCCGCGCCCCCACGAAGCGATCCGCCTGCTGATCCGCCATCGCCAGCAACGCGAGGCCAAGGTCATGAATGCGTTGCGCGCGCTGGCGCCGGCCAATATCGCCACGCTGCTGGCCAGCGTCTACGACGATGTGCCCGAACGCATGCACCCGGTGGCGCAGCGGTCGTTGCTGGCGCATTTGAGGAAACTGGAGGGGGATGGGGTTGCGCGGGATGTGGACGGGGTCTGGACCCTCGTCTGACCGGCGGTTTGCGCCCCTCACCCGCTGGTTTTTGCTCCCCTCTCCCGCCATGCGGGAGAGGGGTTGGGGGAGAGGGCGGGAGACTCTGCTTGCCGACCACATCGCAATTTGAACTGCCGGCCCTCTCCCCTGCCCCTCTCCCACTTCGCGGGAGAGGGGAGCAAAAACAGCGGGTCAAGGCAAGCCCCAGAAATATCTGGAAACCTTTCCCCGCTTGGTCCCCGCGCTCGCCGCTGCCTACAGTGATCTGAACAAGACCCGCTGAAGGTGCCGCCATGTCCAGACTGCTCGCCGTGTTGCTGTTGACGCTGGCCACTTATGGCGCCGCGCACGCCGTGACCAAGTGCCAGGGGGATCGCGAGACGCTCTATACCTCCGGCGCGTGCCCTTCCGGCTATCGGGATGTCACCAGTTCGATGAAGGGCAAGGTCACCACGGTGACCAAGTCGCCAAAGGTCCGCAAGGATGAACAAGACTACCTGACGCAGCGGGCGCGATTGTCGCAACAGATAGAAAACTGGGATGCACGCGAGGACGAGCTCGCCATGCGCTCCCAGACCACCTTCTGGAATCAGTGCCGGGCCCTGGAATTCCAGGCACGCGCATCGGAACGCGCCATGGAGCGCTCCGAATACTGGTCGCATGCCGACCGCTACCGTGATGCGGCCCGCGCACTCCGGGCGGAGCAGTACAGCATGGGCTGCTACTTTTGACTGATTCCGAGCAATCTGACTAGCCGAACCGCGACGAAGATCGCCACCGATCCGCTGGCGATATCGTACTTTGGGCCGATATTAGTGACATTTAGATCGGCATACAAAAACTTTCAGCGGAAATGGGGTCGGGATCACGTGCGGGGTCACATACAATCCGTTGCGTCAGTCACGGTTGGCTGATGTTTATCCGGTTCTCGCGGCTTTTGCAGTCGCAACCCCTCCTGTGAAAGAAAACCATGCTGACTCTCACTGCGACCGTTGCGTATGTGCTGGCCTGTATCGTTGCCATCGCCTTTGGTGCTCGCTGGATGTTCAAGAACGACCCCCTGCTCAATCCCAAACAGCGCCTCGACACCGCTTCTCGCCCGATTGCTGACGATCCACCTCGCTAGCGTGCGGTCATGACCATTGCATCACCCAGAACGCCGGTTCACCAGACCGGCGTTTTGCATTCCCGAAGGGATAACCAGGCATAAGCCGGAGATGCGCGCCGGAGTCCTACACGGCCCCTCGCTTCGCGCCGACATCCCGGATCTGGTCCACGCACTATGCTCAGAGCAGGTTCCCCCAGCCTGCACACCGAGCCATGTCGACTGTCCCACCGGCCGTTTCCGCCTCCCCTGCCGTACCGGCCGTGCCGCCCTCGACGGGGATCGCCATGCCTGCACCGCCGCAGGAACAGGTGGGTGCCCCCGAGTCTGCTGCGGCCGCGCCCATCACCGCGCCCGACTTCTCACCGCCTGCCTGGACGAGTTCGATGCAACGCGCCAGCGTGGCGCTGATCGTCCTCGCCACGCTGGCGTCGCTCTATGCCCTGCACGTGGCCCGGGCGTTCGTGGTGCCCGTGGTGTTTGCCATCGTACTGGCCTACCTGCTTGACCCACTGGTGGCATGGCTACAGCGGCAGCACGTGCCGCGCCTGGTGGGAGCGACGGTGGTCCTGCTCGGCCTGCTTGGGCTGATCCTGTGCAGCGCCTATCTGCTGCAGGGCCAGGTCTCGTCCATCGTGGATCGCCTGCCCGATATCGCCAGCAAGTTGTCGCGTTCGGTCGGGGAACTGATGAGCGGCGACGATTCGATGCTGCAGAAGGTGCGCCGTGCCGCCACGGTGCTGGGCGGCACCGGCCAGCCGCCGGCGCCACGTGGCGCCCGGATCATCGTCGACAGTTCCGGCGACAGCCTGAACACGGTGCTCTGGGCCGGCTCGATGGGCGTATTCGCGCTCATGGCGCAGGCGGTGGTGGTGCTGTTCCTCACATGGTTCCTGCTGCTCGGCGGCGACATGTTCAAGCGCAAGTTCATCAAGATGTCCGGCAAGACCATCAGCCGCAAGAAAATCAACGTGCACATGCTCGACGAGATCAACCGGTCGATCCAGCGGTACATGCTCTTGCTGCTGGTCACCAATGCCTCGCTCGGCATCTGCACTTATCTGTTGCTGCGGTATCTCGGCGTCGAGAACGCCGGCACGTGGTCGCTGGTGGCCGCCGCACTGCACCTCGTGCCCTACTTCGGCTCGCTGCTGACCTCGGTGTGCCTCGGTGTGGCCGCCTTCATGCAGTTCGGCACCCTGCCGATGGTGGGCGCTACAGCGGGCGGCTCGCTGCTGATCGCCACGCTGATCGGCAACGGCATGACCACCTGGATGACCGGGCGCATGGCGCGCATGAATGCCGTGGCCGTGTTCGTCTCGCTACTGCTGTTCACGTGGCTATGGGGCACCTGGGGCATGCTGCTGGCCATTCCGCTGGCGGTCATCGCCAAGGTCGTGGCCGATCACGTGGAAGGACTCGAAGTCCTGGCCGAGTTTCTGGGCGAGTAAGTTCCACACGCCGATCAGGAGCACCCTTTCGTATTGCCAGGCAAAACTCTGGTGCGGCGCAGAATGACCGCCGCTGCGCAATCGCCTATAAACGGCCTCGGCGCCACTCGCTGGCGACACAACAAGTAAAACATCCGAGGAGACCTGAAGCATGCGCTGGAAGCAACGTCCGGAAGGTTCCAACTGGGGCGATTTTGGTCCCGACGACCAGCTAGGCCGCGTCAACCTGATCGGCCCCGAACAGGTGGTCAAGGGTGCGCGCGAGATCCAGGCGGGCATCAGCTTCTGCCTGTCGATGCCGCTCGACTACCCAGGCGGCAACAAGCTCAACCCCCGCCGCCATCCGCCACAGCTACGCCCCACCTTTCGCGACGATATCCCCTATCTGAACTTCCCGCTGGCCAAGGTCAATCCGGCCGCCACCGACGTCATCAGCGATGACCAGGTGCTGCTCTGCCTGCAGTACTCGACGCAGTGGGATTCGCTCGCGCACGTGGGCGCCCTGTTCGATGCCGATGGCGATGGCCGGCCCGAGCGGGTCTACTACAACGGTTTCCGCGCCAACGACGACATCGTGGGGCCAGCGGACTATGCCGAGGACGACCACTTCGAAGCGCACGACTGCGGCCACGGCCACGCCAGTCACGCCGACGCGCTCGGCATCGAGAACTTCGCCGTCAAGGGTATGCAGGGCCGGGGCGTGCTGGTAGACCTGGCCGATGTCTTCGGCACCGAATTCCGCAACGTCGGCTACGACGACCTCATGCGCGCCATGGAAACCCATCGTGTGGAAGTGGAGCGCGGGGACATGCTTCTGCTGCGCACCGGCTTTGCCGAGGTGGTGCTGTCGATGCAGCGCAATCCCGACGAGGAAGTGCTTCACCACAGTTGCTGCGCGCTGAATGGCCGCGACGACCGGCTGCTGAACTGGATCACCGATTCCGGCATCGCTGCACTGATCGCCGATAACTACGCCGTGGAGCGCTATCCTGCGCTGCCGCCGCCCGACGATGCAAAGGCGCATCCGCTGCTGCCCTTGCATCATCACTGCCTGTTCAAGCTCGGACTACCACTGGGCGAACTCTGGCACCTCCGCGAACTGGCCGACTGGCTGCGCGCGAACCATCGCACACGTTTCATGCTGACTGCGCCGCCGCTCCGGCTGCCCGGGGCTGTGGGGTCGCCGGTTACGCCGGTGGCGACGGTTTGATTTTGCTGCCCGTCGTTGCTTTGCTCCCCTCTCCCACAACATGGGAGAGGGGTTGGGGGAGAGGGCCAGTGCTTCAAGTTCTAATCCGCATCTCGGAGAGGAAAGGCTTGCCCTCTCCCCCGCCCCTCTCCCGCTCGCGGGAGAGGGGAGAAAACCAAAAAACATTCCAGGAGGAGACCCATGCAACCCATCAAGACCATCATTGCCGCCGCACTCGCCGCGACATCGCTCGCCTCTCATGCCGCCGTCTCCGATGACGTCGTCAAGATCGGCCTGCTGCTCGACATGAGCGGCCTCTATGCCGATGTCACCGGACGCGGCAGCGCCACCGCGGCGCAGATGGCAATCGACGACTTCGGGGGCAAGGTGCTGGGCAAGAAGGTGGAGCTGGTGGTCGTCGACCATCAGAACAAGGCCGACATCGCCGC
This sequence comes from Cupriavidus sp. DL-D2, assembly GCF_039710735.1. Taxonomy (NCBI): domain Bacteria; kingdom Pseudomonadati; phylum Pseudomonadota; class Betaproteobacteria; order Burkholderiales; family Burkholderiaceae; genus Cupriavidus; species Cupriavidus sp. DL-D2. The sequence goes on from NZ_JBDKXK010000051.1 coordinate 20,633, forward strand.
CAACAAGGCACGCGAATGGTTCGACACCGACAAGGTCGACGCGATTCTCGACGTGGCCGCCTCCGCCCCGGCGCTTGCCGTGCTCGACGTAGCCAAGCAGAAGAACAAGATCGTGGTGTTCTCTGGCCCTGGCACCGAGCGGATCACCAACGACCTCTGCACACCGGTCTCCGTCCACTACGCCTACGACACCTACGCACTGGCCAACACCACGGCGCGCGCGATGGTACAGCGCGGGGGCAAGACCTGGTTTTTCCTGACCGCCGACTACGCGTTCGGCCACACGCTCCAGGCATCGGCGACGAGCGTCGTCAATGAGTCCGGCGGACAGGTGCTCGGCGCCGCGCGTCATCCGCTGAACACCAGCGACTTCGCGTCGTATCTGCTCCAGGCACAAGCCAGCAAGGCGCAGGTCGTGGGGCTGGCCAACGCTGGTGGCGACACCGTCAACGCCATCAAGGCCGCATCCGAATTCGGATTGACCCGCAGCGGCACGCAGAAAATGGCCGGACTGCTGCTCTATATCAACGACATCCACGCCATCGGCCTCAAGACCGCCCAGGGGCTGGTGCTGACCGAAGCGTTCTACTGGGACATGAACGACGCCACGCGCACGTGGTCGCGCAAGTACTTCGACCGCGTCAAGAAGATGCCGAACATGAGTCAGGCCGGCGTCTATTCGTCAGTCACGCACTACCTGAAGTCCGTGCAAGCGGCGGGTGGCGACGAAACCGCGTCTGTCATGAAGCAGATGAAGTCGCTGCCGATCAACGACTTCTTCGCAAAGAACGGCCGCATCCGCGAGGACGGCCGCATGATCCACGACATGTACCTCTTCGAGGTCAAGAAGCCCGAGGAATCGAAGTATCCGTGGGATTACTACAAGTTGCTGGCCACAGTGTCCGGGGACCAGGCGTTCATGCCGGTGGCGAAGTCGCAGTGTCCGCTGTTGAAGAAGTAGCAGTCGTGCCGACCGCCGGCGACTGAATCGCCGGATAAAACGAGACTCCGGTCAACGTGCAGTTGGCCGGAGCTTTTTATTGTCCACACCCCAAAACAATCTGTCAGACGATCCGCTCTTCTTTGCTTCGACACCAATCGTTACATTTCAGTCGCCGCACCGCGCCTGAGCCGAATGGGGACGCGCGTGCGCGTGTCTCTAGAAAAGGATAACGAAGCATGAAGACCCGTATTGCCTGCCTGGCCGCCCTGGCCGTATTGCCTGCCCTGCCTGCCGTGGCGCAGGCGCAATCGAACATCACGCTCTACGGCGTGGTAGATGCCGGCGTGGAGTTCCTGACTCACGCTCCGAACAGCGCCACGGGTGGCAGCAACAACCTGGTCCGGATGTCGGCCGGCAATATGTCGACCTCGCGCTGGGGCCTGCGCGGCTCTGAAGATCTTGGCCGTGGCCTGAAGGCGGTCTTCACGCTGGAAAGCGGTTTCGATCTCGATACTGGCAGCCTGAACCAGGGTGGCCGCCTGTTCGGGCGCCAGGCATTCGTCGGCCTGCAGAACCAGTACGGCACCGTGTCGCTGGGTCGCCATCAGACCGTGCTGTATGACTTCTCGCTGGCCTATGACCCGATGGCCATCGCCACGCGGTACTCGGTGCTGATGCACGACAAGTGGATGTCCGGCCGCGCCGACAACTCGCTGAAATTCACGGGCCAGACGGGTGCGTTCTACTACGGCCTGCTCTACAGCACGGGCTACGACAGCAGCGCTGGCGGCGAAGTGCCGGGCGACTACAAGGCTGGCCGCAACTGGTCGGCGGCAGGTGGCTACGATTCGGGTCCGGTGTCGGCCCGCGTGGTGTATGACGAAGTGCGCGGCAGCACCATGGCCACCGATGACAATCGCGAACGTCGCGCCAGCGTGGGTGCGAGCTACAACTTCGGACGTGGTCGCGCGTTTGCCGGCTATCGCTGGTACTACGGCGACTTCGCCAGCAGTTCGCTGCGCACAAACCTGTACTGGGTAGGCGCCACGTACCAGGTGACCCCGGCCATCTCCGTGACCGGCGCCGCGTACTACACCGATGTACGCAACAGCAGCGGCGATCCGTACAGCTTCGTGCTGTCGAGCACATACGCACTGTCCAAGCGCACCGACCTGTACGCGATTGCGGCGTACGCGCAGAATCGCAATGGCTCGTCGATGGGCTTGTCGGGCTTTGGCCCGTCGCTGAACGGCAGTGCTACCACGCTGACTGCGACCAGTGCGCAGGTTGGTACGGGCCAGAACCAGTTCGGCGGGATTGTCGGCGTGCGTCACCGGTTCTGATCGCCCAGCAAGAACAAGCTCCACGACGAAGACTTTCCCTTCGTCTTTTCATGGACCCGTCCGGGTGAAGACCTGGCGGGTCTTTTTCTTTGGTTTTTTTCTTGCTGGTGGTGTTCTCCCCTCTCCCGCGACGCGGGAGAGGGGTTGGGGGAGAGGGCAAGCATTTCGTCTGCGATAGCCGCTGTTAGAACTTGAAGCGCCGGCCCTCTCCCCCGCCCCTCTCCCGGAGGGAGAGGGGAGAAAACAAGGTGGAAGGATCAAGCCACGCCCAACACCTTCAACGCCACCCTCAACGACGCTTCCTGCTCTGCCGCATACAACGCCAGCTCGTCACTGACGCTCGCTCCCAGCGCCTGCTCGAATGCTGCGCGGTTGGGCGATGCCTGCAGATCGTCGCGACGCTCGTCGCCGAGGTTCGACTGGAAGATGCCGGCTGCGCTGACAGGCAGGAAATCTTCGTACGTGATCGGCTCGGCCACGAGTGCGCCGGAGGCGATCAGCGCTTCCTCATCGCTGCCGTCCGCCGCCACATTGCCCACGGCGTAGCGGTAGTAGGCCAACCCTTGCTGGCGCAGCCCTTCGTGCGTATCGGGGAATGCTTCGAATACTTGCGACAGCGTCTTGCGGTACGCGTCCGCATTCGAACCGTCGCCAGCCGGCGAAATAGTCTTGCGGACTTCGGCCAGCAGTTGGTCGTACAGTTGGCGACCCTTCGGCGTGAGCGCTACGCCGCGTTGTTCGATCTCACCGAAGCGGGCCGTGTGCGTGCCGGCTTCTCCGCCGTCGGTAAAGGTCACCGGTTCGCTCAGCGCAAGAAAACTCGTCTGGCGCAGCAAGATCGGGCAGCGGCGGGTAGGCGGACCTTCGACCACAGCCTTGGGCTGGATGCCACGCGAAGGCATCTGCGCCTGCACCATGTCGATGTCGAGCGTGCGGGGCGTCAGGTGATTGATGTGCGGGCCGGGAAAGCAGACGATATCCGCGATCAGCGGATGCGTCTTGCGCAGCTTCCAGTAAAGCTCGGACGTCACGGTGGACTTACCGTGCCAGCGGAACGTTTCCAGTGCCTCGGTCACGAAGCGCGCGGCATCGTCCTCGCTCAAACCGCCCTGTGCTTCGGCACGCTCGATCATCGCCAGGCATCCCGGCGTGAAGATCGAGCGCGTGGCCAGCACCGCAGCGGCGGCATCGCGCAACGCGACATCGTCGATCAGATCCAGACGCAGCAGCGACGTGAACACGCGGAACGGATTCTCGGCCAGACCGGCGGTATCGAGCGGACGGAACGCCGTGGAATGCACCGGCACGCCGGCTACGGAGAGATCGTAGTACCCCACCGGGAACATGCCCATCACCCCGAACAGGCGACGGATGGTGGCGAGTTCTTCGGGCGTGCCCACGCGGATTGCGCCGTGGCGCTCCACCTCGATACGCGATTCCTGGCCGGCCGCGCCGGCTGCAGCGGCGCCGATGCTGGCCAGCACGTCGGCGTTGGTGTCGGCAACGAGCGCCATCAACGTGCCGTACTGCGGCACCTCGGCGCGATACATATCGGACATGGCACGCGAGAACTGCGCGCGGATCTGGCTGGGGGACGAGAAAGTGGCTGTCATGATCTTGAAGGGAAATTGCGCCGCCAAGTGTCAGACAGCCGCGCCTTCCCCGCAAGCGACATTTCTACGACACTTGATGCTTTTCCCGCATCAACTCGCATCCGCACCACATTGCCGCAGCAGCCAGTCGGCGAACAACTGGGCCTTGTCATCACCGGGCTTCCCTTCCCGATAGGACACAAAGTACGCACCGCCATCCTGCGCCTCACGTGCACCCTGGAATGGCAGCGCCACCAACTGCCCACTTTCCATTTCGGAATGAACCATCATGCCGGGCAGCACCGCCACGCCTAGCCCGCAGATCGCCGCGCCGGTCACCATCGTGAACAGGTCATAGCGGGGGCCAAGCCGGGCCTTGCGGCGGATGTCCTCGTCATCCGCGCTGAACCAGTCAGGCCAGGCATCGGGCCGGCTGGCCAGATGCAGCAGCGGCTGGCGGAGCAGATCGTCCCGCTCGCGCAGCCTTGCCTGTTCGAGCAACAAAGGACTGCAGACCGGGATCGAGGGCCCCTCGTCCAGCAGCCGCGCGTGGGGATGCCCCTCCCAGGGCCGGTCGCCAAAGTAGATCGCGGCATCGAACAGCGATTCGGCGAAATGGAATGGTTCGGGCCGGGCGTGGATATTGACGACGATGCGCGGATGCTCGGCACGGAAGCTGGCCAGCCGGGGAATCAGCCATTGCGTGGCGAAGGTGGGCACCACCGCCAGCTCGATCACGTCCATGCCCCCAGCCCTTGAAGCCAGATCCTTGGTGGCGCGCTCGATCGCCTTGAGTTCCTCGCGGATCTCCCGGACGTAGCGGTCGCCATCGGCTGTCAGCACCACTCGCTGGCGCACGCGCTCGAAAAAACGCACACCAAGCCGGGCTTCCAGCGCCTGGATCTGCCGGGAAATCGCGCTCTCGGTCACGTTCAGTTCGGCCGCCGCACGCGTGAAGCTGCCGAGCCGGGCGGCGCACTCGAGCATCTGGAGTGCAATCAGACTGGGAAGACGCATGGAACAAGGTTGGGGCGTGCGGCAACCCACAGTGGGATGCCGCAAAGGCTGCCATTGTGGCACCGGCGTCCCACCGCTGTCTTATCGAGCCCTTGAAAATTCCGAATCACTGTATATATTTACAGGTACTGTATGAATGAACAGTAATCGGAGATTTCGGAGTCTACAGATGGAACATCTGATCCGTGTGCAGAACGAATATGACCGCCAGATCCTGGTCTGGCTGCGCGGGCGCATCGGCGATGCCGCCCTCGCCTCTGCGGCCCGTCGCGCTGCCGGAGATGGCAGGAAGCCCTATCTTTCCACGATCTGCCGGATGCTGAACATCCGGCCACCTGCACGGCGTGTCTTTCTGGAGGAAGCCCGGAAGACCCATCGGGCCGTCGGGGATCGGTATCTGGCCCAGATTCGCCAGATCCTGGGTACACCCGAACCCGCGCAGACATCACTTTTTTGAGAACGATTTCTCTTTAGATGAAACCATGGGAATCCAATAATTATTGGATTCCCATAATTCAAACTAAAAGCGTCTGGGATCAGCGCAGCGGCAACTCCGTCACCCGCATGGCCGGCGTGATCTGCAGCGGGTCCGTCACCAGTTCCAGAACGGCCGGCTTGCCCGCCTTCATGGCGCGTTCGAAGGCCGCCGCGAAATCCTCGGTCCGCTCCACGCGTTCGGCCCATGCACCGCAACTGCGCGCCATCTCCACAAAATCCGGATTGACGATAGCCGTGCCGCTCTGCCGACCCGGGTAGCGCTTTTCCTGATGCATGCGGATCGTGCCGTACATGCGGTTGTTCACCACGATCGTGATCAGGTTGGCGCCATGCGCGGCGGCCGTAGCAATTTCCTGCGGATACATCAGGAAGCAGCCGTCGCCCGCGAAGCAGACCACGGTCTTTTCCGGATGGCGCAACTTGGCGGCGATACCAGCCGGCAAGCCATACCCCATCGCACCACAAGTCGAGGCAAGCTCGGTACGGGGCCGCTTGTACGCGTAGAAGCGATGCAGCCAGACCGTGTAGTTACCGGCGCCATTCGATAGCATCGCGTCTTCCGGCAACACCTGGTTCAGATGCGCCATCGCGGCCCCCAGATCCACGCCCGTCAGTTCGGCGTGCGGTTTGGGTGGTGTGACAAATGCCTCGTGCTCGGCCCGCGCACCCGTGGTCCAGTCCTTCCACGGCTTGGCAGCCGGGGCCTGCAGTGCCGCCAGCATCGCGGCACCCGCTTCCACGCCGGCATGGATGGGCAGCGCGGCCTGATAGACGCGGCCGAGTTCGAAGCTATCGGCATGGATGTGAACCAGCTTCTGCTTCGGCCGCGGCGCATCCAGAAGCGTGTAGCTATCGGTCGCGATATCGCCCAGCCGCGTACCGAAAGCCACGATCAGATCGGCGGTCTTCACGCGCTCCGCCAGCTTGGGGCTGACACCGAGGCTCAGGTGGCCCACGTAGTGCGGGTCGCGATTGTCGATCACGTCCTGACGGCGGAAGGCACAGGCCACTGGCAGATCCCACGCGTTCACGAACGCGGCGAAGTCGCGCACGGCGGCGTCCGTCCAGTTCGCTCCGCCCGCGATCACCAGCGGACGTTTTGCTTCGGCCAATGCGGCGGTCAGCGCCTTGGCATCGGCTGCAGCCGGGGAAGCAGCAACCGCACGATACGGCGCGGCATCGGCGCATTCCACCATGCCGTCGAGCACGTCTTCCGGCAGCGCCAGCACCACGGGGCCGGGCCGGCCCGATGTGGCGACCTGGAAGGCGCGTGCCACCATTTCCGGAATGCGCGCGGGGTCGTCGATCTCGGCGGCCCACTTGGCCATCGAGCCGAACACGGCGGCATAGTCCACCTCCTGGAAGGCTTCCCGGCCCTTGTACTGGCGCGCGATCTGGCCGACGAACAGGATCATCGGCGTGGAGTCCTGCGCGGCGATATGCACGCCGATGCTGGCGTGCGTGGCACCCGGCCCGCGTGTGGCAAAGCAGATGCCCGGGCGGCCGGTCAGCTTGCCATCCGCCTCGGCCATATTCGCCGCCGCGCCCTCGTGCTTGCAGACCACCAGGTCGATGGACGACTCGTCATGGAGCGCGTCCAGCACGTCGAGAAAGCTCTCGCCGGGCACGCAGAAGATGCGCTCGGTGCCGTGAATGCGCAGTTGGTCGACCAGTACATGACCGCCGGAGCGGGCCGAGGGGGTTGCAGTTGTCATGGCGAAATCCAGTAAAGAGGCTTCGTGAATGTCTGCAATTGTTCCGTTTGACGCCCAAGGCCGCGCGGTCTATCGTGCATTTCTGTTATGCGTTTTTTGCAAGGCCGCACGGCGGGTGTCCGTGTAGATTGACAGGCGAGGCGCCGTACAAGGCGCCCGGTTCTGCGCCGCTGCTCCGTCCCGGAAACCGGCAGGCAGAACGACATAAAAGGAAACGCCGAACCGGGATGAAGACCCCGAAACGTTCCGTGAACAGGAGACAACCTATGCTTTTGACCCAACGCGCCATGCGGCCCGTGCTGGCCGTGCTTTGTACCGGATGCATGGCCGTGGCCGGCCATGCCGGCGCCCAGACCGGCACGCATGCGGCCGACCACTATCCGTCCAAGCCCATCACCTATGTCGTGCCCTTCGCAGCCGGCGGCACCACCGACCTGCTGGGTCGCCTGATCGGCCAGAAGCTCTCGCAGACACTGGGCCAGTCCGTGGTGGTGGAGAATCGCGCAGGCGCGGGTGGCAACATCGGCTCGGACTATGTCGCCAAGGCGCCTGCCGACGGCTACACGATCCTGGGTGGCACCATCAGCTCGCATGCCATCAATACGAGCCTGTATCCGAAGATGCCGTATGACCCGGTCAAGAATTTCCAGCCCATCACGCTGATCGGCACGCTGCCAAACGTGCTGGTGGTCAACAGCAGCAGCCCATGGAAGAGCGTGCAGGACGTGATTGCCGCCGCCAAGGCCAAGCCCGGCTCGATCAACTTTGGCTCGTCGGGCAACGGCACCTCGCAGCATCTGGCCGCCGAACTGTTCGCCAACATGGCCGGCCTGCGCATGACGCACGTGCCGTACAAGGGCAGCAGCCAGGCCGTGCAGGCGCTACTCGGCAGCCAGGTGGATCTCGTCTTCGAAAACAGCCTCGCCGCGATTCCGATGATCCAGTCTGGCAAGTTCCGGGCATTGGCCACCACTGGCGGCAAGCGCGCTGCCGAGTTGCCCGATGTGCCGACAATGGCCGAATCGGGCCTGAACGGCTACGAGATCGTGTCGTGGCAGGCGATCTTCGCACCGGCCGGTACGCCCGCGCCGGTGGTCAACAAGCTCTCCGCCGAAATCGGCAAGATCATCCGCCAGCCGGACGTGCGTGCCAAGCTGGCCTCGATGGGCGTGGAGCCTTCGGGCGCCGGCCCCGCAGAATTGTCCGCCTTCCAGAAAGCCGAGGTGGCCAAGTGGGCCAACCTGATCAAGGTCGCCAATATCCACCTGGAGTAATGCATGAGTGAACATCGAATCCCGACTGCTGGCCTGCATCAGTGGGTGGTCGATCTCTGGCTGGCGGCGGGTTCCGACGCGCGCGAGGCGGCGCTGACCGCCGATCACCTCGTCGGCGCCAACCTCTCCGGCCACGATTCGCACGGCGTGGGAATGATCCCCAAGTACGTGATGTCATGGCAGGCGGACCAACTCCAGTTGAACCAGCAGGTCAGCGTGGTGCATGAGTCCGGTGGCATCCTGAGCCTCGACGGCAATCGCGGCATGGGCCAGGCGGTGACCGAAGAGGCCATGCGCATGGGGATCGAGCGCGCCAAGGAGCACGGCGTCTGCGTGCTGGGCCTGCGCCGCTCGCACCATCTGGGACGTGTGGGCCATTGGGCCGAGCAGGCCACGGCAGCCGGCATGATCTCGATCCACTTCGTCAACGTGCTGTCCAAGCCGATCGTCGCTCCGCATGGCGGCTACGATGCGCGCTTCGGCACCAATCCGTTCACGATTGGCGTGCCCGTGGCGGGCCAGCCGCCGCTGGTGCTCGACTTCGCGACGAGCGCCATCGCACTCGGCAAGGTACGCGTGGCCAACAACAAGGGGGTGCCGGTGCCGCCGGGCAGCCTCATGGATCCGCACGGGCACCCCACCGACAACCCCGCCGTGATGTTCCCGCAGCCCGGTACGCCGCAGGGCGCGCTGCGTACGTTTGGCGAGCACAAGGGTCATGTCCTTGCGGTGATGTGCGAACTGCTCGGCGCCGCCGTGACGGGCGGCCACACGATCCGCCCGGAAACGCTCACGCACGAACACGCGGTGTGGAACAACATGCTGGCCATCGTGTTCGATCCCGCGCGGATGGGTAGCAGCACCTCGTTCGGCCATGAAGTCGAATCGTTCGTCGAATGGATGAAGGCCTCGCGCCTGCAACCCGGCAATGACGACATCAAATTGCCCGGCGATCCCGAGCGCGCGTGGCGCCGCGCCCGCGCCGAATTCATCCCCGTGGATAGCGGCACGCTCGCGCAACTCGACGATGCCGCGGCACGCGTGCTGCAATCGCGCGGCAAATCCCCGGGCCCGCTGTCGGCGCTGGCCGCAGACTGATCAGGAGTTTTCCAACATGACTGCCACCCCTCACCTGCCCCAGCTTCATCCGCTGCCCAACCGCTTCCGCGCCGACATGCTCGCGCGCAAGCGCCTGATCGGACTATGGAGTTCGCTCGGGCAAGCCACCACCAGCGAGATTGTCGGTCTGGCCGGCTTCGACTGGATTCTGCTCGATGGCGAGCACTCGCCCAATGATGTGCTGACCTTCGCGCCGCAACTGATGGCGCTCAAGGACAGCACCAGCGCGCCGGTGGTGCGCCCGCCGTGGAATGATCCGGTAGCGATCAAGCGGCTGCTCGACATCGGCTTCTACAACTTCCTGATTCCGTTCGTGGAATCCGCCGAGGAAGCGCGCCGCGCGGTGCAAGCCACGCGTTATCCCCCCGATGGCATTCGCGGTGTCTCCGGTGCGCAGCGGCAGAACCGCTACGGCACGTTGCCCGACTTCTTCAAGACGATCAACGACAACATCTGCGTGCTCGTACAGATCGAAAGCCGCAAGGGCGTGGAAGCCGTGGAAGCAATCTGCGCCGAGCCCGGCGTGGACGGCATCTTCATCGGTCCGAACGACCTGGCCGCGGCATACGGTCATCTCGGCAATCCGAACCACCCCGATGTGCAGGCCGCCGTAAAACAGATTTACGATGCAGCGAATCGCGCGGGCAAGGCCATCGGCACGCTGACGCCGGTGGAGGCCGACGCGAAACGCTACCTCGACATGGGCGCGCACTTCGTGGCCGTGGGTATCGACCACGTGCTGCTGCGTGACGCGGCCCGCGCGCTGCGCGAGCGCTTTCCTTCCTGACAGAACTTGTAGCAACCGGACATCAATCATGAGCAAGATCGGATTCATCGGACTGGGCGTGATGGGCAAGCCCATGGCGCAACACCTTCAGGCCGGCGGCCACACTGTTTACGCGCACACGCGCAGCGGCGTGCCGCAGGAACTGCTTGACGCAGGCATGCAGTCGTGCGCGAGCGCTACCGACGTGGCAAAGCAAGCGGAAGTCACCTTCCTGATGCTGCCCGATACACCGGACGTGGCGCGCGTGCTGTTTGAAGACAACGGCGTGGCAGCGGGTCTCGCCAAGGGCAAGATCGTGGTCGATATGAGCTCGATCTCGCCCATCGAGACGCGCGAGTTCGCAAAGAAGATCGAAGCCTTGGGCTGCGACTACGTAGACGCGCCGGTCTCGGGTGGTGAAGTGGGCGCGAAGGCCGCCACGCTGTCGATCATGGCCGGCGGCAAACAGGCCGTGTTCGACAAGGTCCTGCCGCTGCTGCAACTGATGGGCAAGAACATCACGCTGGTGGGCAATGTTGGCGACGGACAGGTGGCGAAGGTTGCCAACCAGGTGATCGTCGCGCTGACCATCGAGGCCGTGAGTGAGGCGTTGGTGCTGGCCGCCAAGGCCGGCGCCGATCCGGCGCGCGTGCGCGAGGCGCTGATGGGCGGCTTTGCCAGCTCGAAGATCCTCGAAGTTCACGGCGAGCGGATGATCAAGCGCACGTTCAATCCGGGCTTCCGCATCGAGCTGCACCAGAAGGACCTGAACCTGGCGCTGTCCACGGCCAAGGCGCTGGGTCTGGGCATGCCGAACACGGCATCGACGCAGCAACTGTTCAACGTGTGCGTAGCCCAGGGCGGTGCGGCGTGGGATCACTCGGGACTGGTCAAGGCGATCGAGCACCTGTCGTCGTTCGCCATCGGCGACAAACCGCCTGTTTCGACAACTTCGGCCTGATGTCCGCGCTCAATTCCGACGACCTGGCGTGCTTCGTCTGCGTGGCCAACACGCAGAGCATCTCGCGCGCTGCGCTGGAACTGGGCGCCGACCAGTCCACCGTGAGCCGTCAGATCACGCGGCTCGAAGCTGCGCTCGACACGCGGCTGTTTCATCGCAGCGGGCGCGGCGTGGTACTGACCGAAGCTGGCGCCACGCTGCTGGGCTACGCGCGGCAGGTGGCCACCACGCTGTCCGAAGCACGCTCCGCGGTGCGGGCATCTTCCGCGCAAGGGCCCACGCAACTGGTCATCGCCGCGCAGCCGACCATCGCCAACACCGCGTTTGCGTCCATCGGCACCGCACTCAAGGAACGCTATCCGGCAACGAAGTTGCGCTTTGTGGAAGGGTTGGCCTCGCCGATCCTGTCCTGGCTCGCAGCCGGTGAAATCGACGTTGCCCTGCTCTACCTGCCCGAGCAACAGGGCGCGCTGAAGGTCGATGTGCTGCTGGAAGAAGACCTGACGCTGGTCACGCCTGCATCATGGAGCCACGTCGGCCCCACGTTTCAGGCCCGACGCCTGGGCGAAGTGCCGCTGATCCTGCCGAGCACGACCAGTGGCCTTCGCATGCTGGCTGAAGCATTGGCTACGCGCGCCGGGACGACATTGAACGTGGCGATGGAATGCGATGCGTCGAACGCGGTGTCGATGCGGCTTGTGGAAGACGGCTGCGGCGCGACGCTGCTGCCTTTCGCAGCTGTAGCGGATCGCGTGGCGCAGGGTCGGCTGCATTCGGCACGACTGGTCGATCCGGTGGTCACGCGCCAGGTGGCCGTGGCAACGGCACGCAATCGTCCGGCGGTTGCTGAGTTGTGGGATGTGATGCAGACGGTGCGGCAGTCTGTGAGGAAGACGGTGATGTCGGGGGCCTGGCCGGGGGCGCGGCTCATATAACGCATCGACGGTTTTGCTCCCCTCTCCCGCGCGCGGGAGAGGGGCTGGGGGAGAGGGCCAGCGGCTTCAACGACAGACAAGTCGCTATTTGAAGCTCCATGCCCTCTCCCCCGACCCCTCTCCCGCAACGCGGGAGAGGGGAGGATGCCGCAAGCATGCGAGGCGTTACTGCTTCGTCCCCTGCTGCAATTCCGCCTTCGCCGCTTCGTTGGCCGCCTTCTTGGCGTCCTTCTGTTCGCCCTTGGCGGCGCTCACGTCCTGCTTGTACGTGCTCTTGGCTGCTGCCTTCTCCGCCTTGTACTGGTCATTGGCGGCCTTGCGCGCTTCGCGGCGCTCCACCAGCGGGTCCTTCGGCGGCTGGATCTGCACCGTGCCCGGCGGCACTGCGCTCGTGGTGTTGGCGGGAGCGGTCGTGGTCTGCGCGAATGCGGTCGCCGACATCAACCCTGCAACCAGGGCACCAACCAGCGAGGTGTTGCGAATGATTCGAGTCTTGGACATAAGAGACCTCTCAATGTTGTTATCGAAAGAACCTGGAACCTGAAACGAAAACGGAGCGTTGCCGCACCGTTTGCCCAAGTTTAGAAGCCATCTGGTGTGTCGCGTGCCGCATTCAAACAATCCCTTACAAAAACTCGCGCGCACTGACAGACAACGCCTGACAACGCCACAGTTTTTGCCGGGTTACCGTGGCCAATCCTTGCGTCAAGTGCTTGAAACGAGGGGGCCGGTCACCCACACTGTGATGCATTGCCACCTCGATATCGGAGTCATCATGCATCTCGAAGGTTCGTGCCAATGCGGCGTCGTGCAGTTCTCGCTTGAGTCGGATTCACCGTCGCCATTCATGCATTGCCATTGCTCGATCTGCCGCAAGACTGGCGGCAGCGCGGGCTACGGCATCAATATCGGCGGCGATGCCGAAACGCTACGCGTTAGCGGGCAAAAGCACGTTGCCCACTTTCATGCGGTGATGCGCGAGCCGGGTAAATCGCCCCATCACTCAAAGGCGTATCGCTACTTCTGCAAGCAATGCGGCACGCCGCTGTGGCTGTGGGACCCGCGCTGGCCCGAACTCGTCCATCCCTATGCCAGCGCCATCGATACGCCGCTGCCGAAACCACCGGAAACCGTCGAGATCATGCTGGATGACGCACCAGAGTGGGTCGATGTGCCGCGCGGCAAAGGTCACCGCCATTTCAGAAAGTTTCCCAAGGAATCGCTGCGCGAATGGCATCAGCGCCACGGGATGCTGGGGTAGTCAGACGGCAGCGGACATCAGCTTGCAGCGCCGCTGACATACAAGCCGAGCGCACATTCCTATGCTTCAGGTAGTTCTGCACGACACCGCCTCCTGGAGCCCTCCATGGTTCGCCCCTTCATGATCTATCCCATGGCCACGATGTTCGCCGTCGTGGCCACGCTCGTGTTGCTGAGCGGCTGCGGCGAATCGGCCAAGCTGCCCGAAGCGGCCGGCTTTGGTCCCGCGCCCAAGCTGCCTGCACCGAACCAGACCACCATCCCCACCGTCCACGTTGCCCCCGCCAAGGGGTGGGAAAACGGCAAGATGCCCGTAGCCGCCGATGGCATGCGCGTGGCCGCCTTCGCAGACAAGCTCGACCATCCCCGCTGGGTCTACGTGCTGCCCAACGGCGACGTGCTCGTGGCCGAGACCAACGCGCCGCCCAAGCCCGATGACAGCAAGGGCATTCGCGGCTGGGTCATGAAGCAGGTGATGAAGCGTGCCGGTGCCGTAACGCCGAGCGCCAACCGCATCACGCTGCTGCGCGATACCGATGGCGATGGCGTGGCAGACCAGCGCAGCGTCTTCCTCAAGGATCTGAATTCGCCGTTCGGCATGGTGCTCGTCGGCAACGATTTCTACGTGGCCAATACCGATGCAGTGGTGCGATTCCCGTACTCACCGGGACAGACCAACATCACGGATGCGGGCACGAAGCTCGTGGATCTGCCCGGTGGTCCGCTGAATCACCACTGGACCAAGAACGTCATCGCCAGCGCGGACGGCAGCAAACTCTATGTGACGGTGGGTTCCAACAGCAACGTTGGCGAGAACGGACTCGACAAGGAAGGGGGTCGAGCCGCCATCTGGGAAGTCGATCGACAGTCCGGACAGCATCGCATCTACGCCAGCGGCCTGCGCAATCCAAACGGTATGGCATGGGAGCCGGCCACGAAGATGCTGTGGACTTCGGTCAATGAACGCGACGAGATCGGCAGCGACCTCGTGCCGGACTACATCACCTCGGTACGCGATGGCGGCTTCTATGGATGGCCGTTCAGCTACTACGGCCAGCATGTGGACGAACGCGTGAAACCGCCTGCTCCGGATATGGTGGCAAAGGCCATCGTGCCGGATTACGCCGTAGGTTCGCACACGGCATCGATTGGCATGACCGGTGCCTCGGGCAACAGCCTGCCTGCGAGATTCCACGATGGGATGTTTGTCAGCCAGCACGGCTCGTGGAATCGCAAGCCGCGCGCGGGTTACAAGGTGATCTTCGTGCCGTTCGATCAGGGCCGCCCCACGGGCGCGCCATTCGATGTACTGACCGGTTTTCTCACCGATGACGGCGACGCGCAAGGGCGCCCCGTTGGTGTGGCCGTGGATACGCGCGGTGGCCTGCTGGTGGCCGATGATGTCGGCAATATCATCTGGCGCGTCACGGGCGCGCAGTGAATCTGCGAAAGCGCATAGAAAAACCGGCGATGCCAGCACTGGCATCGCCGGGGGACCACCCACCACGGCAGCCCAAAGCCTCGAAAGTGTCGAGTTTCCGAAGCGGTTGGAATCGACTCAGAAGCGGTGTTGCAGACCCGCGATCACACCGACCTGATTGCTGCCGTAGCCCACAAAGTCACGAGACACGCTGACGTTCTGCCCATTGCGTGCGCGTGCATAGCCGCCCGACAGATAGGCCGCCGTGCGCTTCGAAAAGTTGTACTGGGCGCGCACCGAGAACAGGATCGGATCGCCATCCGTATCGCCCTTGATGTTCTGCTTGTAGACCGCGCCGATTAGCGTGAAGGCCGGCGTGAAGTCATACGCGGCACCCACCCAGTACAGATCGCTAAGTTGCTTGGACGCCGACGTCGTGAACGTCTTGCGATAGTTGCGATATCCCGCGTAGACCGATAAGGCCCCAAAGTCGTAGCTGGCACCGGCATGGATGCCCTGCACGTAGTCCACATTGTCAGTTGGCGTAGTGCTCGTGCCCGCGCCCATCTGGCGATCCCATGTCAGTGCAGCCGCGAACTTGCCCGCGTTGTAGCCCAGGCCGAGGTCGTATTTCGAGGAAGACTTGAAGCTGCCCGGCACTTCGCCGAACGACATCGTGCCCCCCACCTTGACGGGACCGAACTTGCCATCGTAACGCACGATGTTGGCGGAGCGCGAGAACATGCCGTCCTTGCGGCCACCCGTGGCCGTCGACGACGTGGCCCACGAATAGCTCGGTGCGTAGCCCATCGGGTCGAACGGCAGCATGAAATCGTAGGTCGTCGTGAAGTCGCGGCCCATACGGATGCTGCCCAGCGTCTTGTCCTCAATGCCCACCCATGCCCGGCGATCGAACAGCGTGTTGTCGGTATCGAGCTTGCCGGTATCCACGGCGATGCCCGATTCCAGCGCGAAGATCGCCTTCATCCCGCCACCCAGGTCCTCGCTGCCGCGCAGGCCCCAGCGCGACGTGTTCTTGCCGCCCGACGTCATCTTGACGGTCGAGTTGCCGTTGGGGCCGGCGTTGCTCACGTATTCGATACCCGTATCCACGAGCCCGTAGAGTGTCACACTCGATTGCGCCGCTGCATTGCCCGACACCACCACGCCTGCCAGCGAACCCATTGCGGCCACCGCCGCCACCTTCCGTTTCATGCCAGTCTCCTCGTCGTTCTTGTGTGATCGGGAGCGGATGGTAGAAGGCGCGCACTTTCACTTCGCTTTCAAAGCGGCTGGCATTTTTGCGCGTGGTTCAGGCAACACGACTGGGAGTTTCCCTAACTGGCGAGGGCCGCGCGTAACAGGTATCTATCCACGCGCACCGTTTGCCCCAATCCCCTGCCCCGCTGTTAACCCATGCGTATCCTGCTTGCCGAAGACAATCTGAAACTGGCCGAGTCACTGGTGGCATCGCTGAGCCAGAGCGGCTTCACGGTCGATTGCATGCACGACGGCGCCAGCGCGGATCATCTGTTGACCACGCAAGACTACGCGCTTGCCATTCTCGATATCGGCATGCCGCGCATGGATGGTCTGGAAGTGCTGCGTCGGCTGCGGCAGCGCCGCAACCCGCTGCCTGTGCTGATCCTGACAGCCCACGGCACCGTGGAGGATCGCGTGCGGGGCCTGGACCTGGGCGCGGATGATTACCTCGCCAAGCCCTTCGCGCTGACCGAACTCGAAGCCCGTGCGCGTGCGTTGATCCGGCGCAGTCATGGTCACGACCGTACGGGTCTGTCGTGCGGGCCGCTGCACTTCGACAGTGTCAGCGGCGCGTTCACGCTGCATGGTGCACTGCTGTCGCTGACGGGCCGCGAACGGGCCGTGCTCGAAGTGCTGATGCTGCGCGATGGCCGCGCACTCAACAAGGCAGCGCTTTCGGAAAAGATCTTCGGGATCGACGAATCGGTCAATCCGGACGCCATCGAGATCTATGTCTATCGGCTGCGCAAGAAACTCGAAGGCAGCGGCGTCAGCATCGTCACGCTGCGCGGCCTGGGATATCGGCTCGAAGCGCAGGCACAGGACGCATCCCGGCAGACCGACGCGCAGGACGCGCCCCATCCACGATGAAGACCGGCAGCCTCCGGCTGCAACTGACGCTCTGGCTATTGCTGCCGCTGGTGCTGCTGCTGGCGCTCGATGCATGGCTGACGGATCGGCGCGCATCCGCCGCGGCGGATCAGGCATTCGACCGCACGCTCGCCGCTTCGCTCAAAGCCATGCGCGAGGGCATCGCCCTGCGCGATGGGCGTGTGGAAGTGGAGGTGCCCTACCTTGCGCTGGAGGTCTTCGACGCCGAGCAAGGTTCACGGGTGTACTACCAGGTCCGCGATGCCGACGGTAAGACGATCACCGGCTACGACGGCCTGCCGATGCCACCCCGGCCGAACCGTACGCTCTATCGCACGCACTTCTACGACGCGGTCTACCAGAACACGCCCTTGCGCATGGCCGCCACGCCGATTCCTCTGCACGATGTGCGATCGGCACGCACGCGCATGGTGTGGGTGCTGGTGGGTGAATCCACCGAGGCCCGGCAGCACCTTGCCCATGACATCCTCGTCGGATCGCTGCTGCAGGAACTGGTGCTCGTCACGCTGGCGCTGGTCATTGTCTGGTTTGCCGTGGGGCGCGGATTGCGACCCTTGCATCGGTTAACTCAGGCCATGGCCGCACGTGGTCCCGACGATCTGCAGCCGCTCGACGATACCGCATTGCCCGACGATATCCGCCCGTTGGTGGCCGCCGTGAACCAGTACGTGGCCCGGCTGCACCGGATGATTGCCGGGCGGAAGCGATTCTTTGCCGATGCCGCGCACCAGCTCAAGACGCCGCTGGCCATCATCCAGGCCGAAGCGGAACTGGCCCTGCGCGAATCCGCTCCCGCCAATGTTCACGCTCATGTGGCGCGGCTGCACGGATCGGTGCAGCATGCGGCGCGAGAGGTGGCGCAGTTGCTCTCGTTGTCCCGCCTTGAAAACGATAGTGGTTATGCTCCCGACCTGACGCCGCTGCAGCTTGATGCGCTCGCTCGAAACGTGGTGCTTGATTGGGTGCCGGTGGCCCGGCGCGACGGTATCGATATCGGATTCGAAGGCCACGACACCGAAGCGGCCAGCGTCACGCGGATCGAAGGACAGACCCATCTGCTCCAGGAGATGCTCGGCAACCTGATCGACAACGCAATCCGCTATGCGGGCCCCGGCGCCGTGGTGACCGTCCGCGTGGAGGGCAGGCGCCTGATCGTGGAAGACAACGGTCCCGGTGTATCCGCCAGCGAGCGCGGGGACGTCTTCAAGCGGTTCTATCGCGGGCAGGCAAGCGCCAGCCGCGAAGGCAATGGATTGGGGCTTTCCATCGTGCGCGAAATCGTGCGGCTGCACCGTGCATCCATATCGCTGTCCGAGACGCACGGCGGCGGCCTGACTGTCGTCATCGTGTTCCCGGAGAACTAGTTCTGCTGCGGCTTCAGCAGGTTGGCGCGCGCCCGCTGCAGAAAGCCGATGAAGCGCTCGGCCTCTTCCGCGCTGAAACCGCTCAGGGCCTCGCTGGTAACCAGATCTCCCACCGCGCGCGCCGCGTCCAGGGCCTGACCAGCCTTCTCGGTGATATCGACCATGCGCTCGCGCCGATCCTGCGGATTGGGCCGGCGCGCAATCCAGCCGCCCTCTTCCATACGATCCAGCAGCCGCCCTGCCGAAATCGGCGCCACCTCCATCAAGTCGGCCAGGGCGGCCTGATTCATCTCGCCGTGGAACGATAGATTGGCGATCACCCGGTACTGGGCACGGGTCAGATCGAGCGTGGCGCGCGAGAGTTCGTCGAACCGCTTGCCTGACAGACGGCCTACGTCCGCCACCAGAAAGCCAAAACGCTTGTCGAGATTCTTGTCCATGCGCGCGATTATAGGGATTCGCAGCGTTCCATTCGTTGATGGAACCCGTCTTGCACCTGGCAAGCCCCATCCATATGGCGTAGGAAAGCGCTGGGAATCACCGCGGCCACCTCAACCTGATCTAAGCTAGCGCTGTACACCGAAACTCCGGAAATGCGATGCCCACCTACGACTACCGATGTGACAAATGCGGTGATTTCTCGCAACTTCGCCCGATTGCCAGCCGCGACGTACCCGCCGTGTGCCCAGGCTGCGGCGAGGTGGCCCCCCGCGCGTTGGTAGCCGCCCCATCACTTTCCGGCGGTGCCGCAGAAGGCACCTCATCCTCGCACGGCGGCAATTGCGCCTGTTGCGGACCGGTCAAGCTGGCTGGAAGGACGGGCGGGAGTGGGTGGTCGGCAGGTCGATAGGCGCTACTGCGGCAGCGTTGCAACTCCGATTGCCGCTCAGACAAGTGAGGCAAGCTTCTCCAGCGTTTCCGGGTACTTCTGAACCAGCTTGATCAGCACCGTCGCCTGCGCATTGGGCTTGGCCCGGCCCTGCTCCCAATTTTCGAGCGTGCGAGCGTTAGTCCTCAGATACATGGCGAAAACTGGCCGCGACATGCCGAATTGCTGGCGAATTTCAACTAGGTCCTTGCCGTCGATGTCATGGAGGTCCGCCAATCGAACCTTGTGAGTGCGAAGCGTTGTCTTGCCCTCGCGCTCCGCTTCCAGTGCGTCGAAGCCTTCGACAAGTTCCGCAAAAATGTCGCGGGTCATATACCTCTCCTTTTGCTCTGTTCCCGTTCCAGGAACAACCTCAATTGCTCTGTCTGGGCAGGCGTCAGATCAGCCTGTCCGTCCTTGTCATATATTGTGAAGAGCCAGAACTGCGGGCCGCCTCGCCAGTAGTAGTAAATGACCCGCAACCCTCCGCGCTTGCCTTTTTGTCGTCGCGGATCGATGTAGCGCACCTTCCGGAGTCCATTGGTGCCCCGAATCACTTCGCCGCCAATGGGGTTCAGAATCAGCGCCGCCTGAAGAAGACGAAAGCCATCGTCGTCCAGATAGGTTTCGCGGTGGCGTTCGAACGCCGGCAACTCAACGAATGTGGCATGCATAATGTACGTTAATTACGTATAGATAGGAAGTGTGGTTGCCGTAACTGTGTATCGAAGACGCCTTGCTAAACGTGTCCAACTCCTGCGGATATGTGAACTTGTGTGTCCGGAACGGCTTTTGCGACATCTATTGCGCAAATGCGCAAATACAATTGGGAACTATTCTCAATAAGGTCATAGAATGCTGCATGGGGATCGTCCCGTATCCCCGCCCTGGAATACCTCGCCATGCCGCCCCCGACCGACTCCGCCGTCCTCCAGCCCACCGCCCCGCCACCCCGGCGTTCGCGACTTGCGTTCGTGGGTGCTGGCGCGCTCGTGGCGGTCGGGTACATGGATCCTGGCAACTGGGCCACGGCTATCGCCGGTGGCGCCAAGTATGGTTACAGCCTCCTGATCGTCATTGCCGTCGCGAGCGTGATGGCGATGCTGCTGCAGTGGATTGCCGCGCGCGTGGGCGTGGTGACCGGGCGGGATCTGGCGCAGCTTTGCCGTGACCGGTTCCCCCGGCCTGTGACGGTAGCGCTGTGGGTGGCCAGCGAGATCGCGATCATTGCCTGCGACGTAGCCGAAATCGTCGGCAGTGCCGTGGCATTGCAGTTGCTGTTCCACGTCAAGCTGTGGGTAGGCGTGCTCATTGCTGCCGTGGTGACCATCCTGATGCTGGCGGTCCAGCGCTACGGGCAGCGCACCATGGAGAGCATGGTCGCCAGCCTGATCCTTCTGGTGGCACTGTGCTTTGTCGCGCAACTGGCGATGGCGCAGCCCGAGTGGGCAGCGGTGCTCGGCGGCATGGCGCCGTCCTCGCAACTAGTGCGTGACGCGGGCATGCTCTGGCTCGCGGCCGGTATCGTCGGCGCCACGGTGATGCCGCACAACCTGTTTCTGCATTCCTCGCTGGTGCGCCGGTTCACGCCGCCACCGGGGGGGCGCCGCGAGCGTCGGCGTTCGCTGGCCGAGATCCTGAGCGGCATGAACCTCGACACCTTCGGGTCGCTGAGCTTCGCCTTCCTGATCAATGCGGCGCTGCTGATCCTGGCGGCCTCGGTGTTCCACGCCAACGGGCTGACGGACGTCGAGGATCTCGCCGATGCGCATCGTCTTCTCGCCCCGCTGCTCCACTCCGACATGGCGAGCCTGCTGTTCGCCGTGGCGTTGCTGGCCTGCGGCTTGAACTCCACGCTGACCGGCACGCTGGCCGGTCAGGCGGTAATGGAAGGGTTCCTGAATCTCAAGATGTCGCGCATGCGCCGCGCGCTGCTGACGCGGGCCGTGGCGATCGTGCCCGCGCTGCTCGCCGTGTCTGCGTTCGGCGAACATGGTTCGGCCAGCCTGCTGGTGGCCAGCCAGGTGGTGCTGAGTCTGACGCTGCCGCTGGCGGTGGTGCCGCTGATCTGGTTTGGATCGAGCCGCGACCTGATGGGAGCGTGGCGCGTTCGCGGCTTGCCTCTGATGGCCGCATGGGGCTGCGCCGCCGTCATCCTGTTCCTGAACGGTGCGCTGCTCTGGCAGGGTGCGGTGTCCTGATATGCCGGCGCCCGTGGATCAATCCACGGGCTCCAGACGCCGATACTGGTTGTAGTGGCGAATCGCGCGATGCGGATCGCCCAGTTCCTCATGCAGCCGGGCCGCGTTGTAGTGCGCATCGGCAAAGTCGGGGGCGAGGTCGATGCAGGCGTGATAGCTATCCAGCGCCGCGCGCAATGCGCCGAGGTCCTCGAGCGCCACCCCTAGATTGAAATGCAGCAGCGGCTGGTCCGGCAGGTGCGCCAGCGCCTCGCGATACCGGCTGGCGGCTTCCTCGAAGCGTTCCTGGTCGCAAAGCAGGCAGCCCAGGTTGAGCCAGGCATCGAGATAATCGGGCGCAGCCGATACGGCGCGCAGATAGGCGGCCTCGGCCTGCGGGCGATCCACCCGTTCCAGCGCCACCGCGCGATCGAACCACGTGGCCGGGTCTTCGTCGGACGGACCGGACCGTGACGGCCGTGCAGCCCGGTGCAAGTCGAGCACATCGGCCCGCGCGGTTTCGCTGAGCGCGTCGAGATCCAGCACGAACTGCCCCGAATCCACATGCCAGCGGCCCTGCCGATCTTGCACCGTCACGTCGCCGCCGACAGCGGTCACACGCAACCCGGTAGGCGGACGGCCCTCGCCAAGTCCCTGCAGCCGCCGCAGCGAACGCGTGATCTGGCGCGTGGGAATGCCCGCCTCGCGTAGCGATTGCGCGGTGCGCAGCAGCACTACATCCTGAAAACTGAACCGATACTCGTGCCGCGCGCCGCGCCGGGGCGCCACCACGCCGGCAGTCATCAAGGCGGAAATAACCGTGCGCGAGATGCCAAGCAACGCCTGCACATCGCGCATCGAATAGGCTTGCATCGTGGCCGGCGCTCCCTATTTGCGTGCCGCGCGCCTGGGCGCCTCGACCGGTGTTGGCGCGGCGGCGCGCCGTGCGGTCTTTCGCGCAGGCGCTGCGGCAGCTTCAGTCTTGGCGGCCACCTTGGCCGCCGGCTTTGGCGCGGCCTTGCCAGTGGTCTTTGCCGACGCCTGCGCCGCCGGTTGCCGCTTGTTGGCTCCGATGCTCTTGCGCAAGGCTTCCATCAGGTCGATGACCTCGCCACCTGTGGAGGCTGGCGTTTCGGCGGCAACGGTAATCTTCTTCCCGGCGATCTTCTTGTCGATCTGGTCGAGGATGCGCTGCTTTTCCTCGTCGGTATAAGCCGCCGCATCGTAGCCCTCCACGGCGTTCTGTTCGATCAACTGCAACGCCAGCTTCAGTTCCGCCGCATTCACGTCCGTGTGTTCGACGTTGAGGTCGCTCATGTCGCGCACCTCGTCCGCATAGAGCAATTGCTGCAGGATCAGGCCATCGGCACCCACCCGGATCTGCACCATGTACTGCTTGCCCTTCCATGCCCACTTGGCCAACGCACAGGTGCCGGTCTCCCGCATGGCTTCCGCCAGCAGGTTGTAGGGTTTGGCGCCGCGCTTGTCAGGCCCGAGGTAATAGGCTTTGTCGAAGTAGATGGGATCGATGGCACCAAGTGGCATGAACGACACGATATCGATGGTCTGCGCCGCCGCATCTTCCAGCGCCTTCAACTCATCCGGCGTAAAGGTTACGTATCGGTCTTTCTCGAATTCGTAACCCTTGACCATCTCGGAGCGATCCACCACCACGTCTTCCTTGAGGCAGATGTACTGCTGGCGCAACCGCGATCCGCACCCCTTGTGCAGCAGGTTGAAGCTCACGGCGGATTTGGTCTCGGTGGCCGAGAAGACCCTCACCGGGATCGACACCAGGCCAAAACTGATCGATAGCGAGGCAATGGAACGTGCTGCCATGGCAACTTCCTCCCGCAAGAGTCACGTGTCACGCGTTGAGGAAGTCTAGTCCGCGGGACGAAGCCCGTGGCATCGGCCATGCGCGAGTGCAGCATGCGCCGCCAGCGCGCCGCTTAGCCCACCACGGCAATCACCCAGCCAGTCAGCGTGGGCCCGGCCACCACCATCAGCACGCCGGCCAGGACCATCGTGAGACTGGCCACGACACCCTCCTCCGTATGACGTTGCCGAGCACGTGCCGTGCCAAAGCCGTGCGCGGCCGCCCCGAGCGATGCACCCTGCGCCACTGGCGAGCGCAACCGCAGCAACGCCAGCACGGCATCTCCCACCATCATGCCCACCAGCCCGGTCATGACCGTGAACAGCGACACCAGATCGGCCGAGCCGCCCGTGTGCGACACCACGGCCACGGCGAACGGCGTGGAGACCGAGCGCGCCATCAGGCTGCTCGACACCTCATTGCTGAAATGAAAGGCCTCGGCCAGCAGTCGCGCGCTGACCAATGCCACAAGCGTGCCGACCACGACGCCGATCGCCAGCGCCAGCCAGTGGCGGCGCACGATGGCGCGATGCTCGTAGATCGGTACGGCAAACGCGATGGTGGCCGGGCCCAGCAGCCAGACCATCCAGCGGGTATCGGCCACATAGGCGGCGTATGGAATATCAGCGGCCAGCAGCAGCGCAATGGTCAGCGCCGGCACCACGATGGCTGGCGACAGCCAGAAACGCGGCAGGCGACGATGAAACGGTTTGATGGCGAAGTACAGCGCAATCGTCCACACCAGGCAGAAGAACGAGGCCATGGCTTACTCGCCCTCG
Source organism: Cupriavidus sp. DL-D2 (assembly GCF_039710735.1). Classification (NCBI taxonomy): domain Bacteria; kingdom Pseudomonadati; phylum Pseudomonadota; class Betaproteobacteria; order Burkholderiales; family Burkholderiaceae; genus Cupriavidus; species Cupriavidus sp. DL-D2. The sequence continues at coordinate 44,700 of NZ_JBDKXK010000051.1, forward strand.
CCTTCGGTGACACCCTTGCCGCGCCATGCCGCGATGCGGCGTTCGAGCCGGCATCCCGCGTGGACGGCCAGCGCGGTGGCGGCCATCACCAGCACCGTGCCCGCCACCACGGCAATCGTGAGCTGGACGCCCTCGGCGCGGAACAGCGGCACGTAGTTGACCACGGCCACCACGCACGGGATGAAGAACAGCACGAGTTCACCGAGCATCCAGTCCGCGCCATCCTTGACCCAACCCACCGGGGCCTTGCCCGAGAGCAACAGTGCCAGCACAGCCAGCAGGCCCAGCACGCCGGGCGAAATGGACCAGCCCAGCGTGCGCGTCAGCCAGTCCGCCGCCCACCAGAGGGCCAGCAAGGCGCCAACCTGCGCGGCGACTCTCGGCAGGCGGTGCTTGCGGGCTTCGGAAAGGGACGATGCGGCAGGGGAAACGGCGTTGGTAACGGACACGGCAACAAGAAATCGGGGGCGATGACGGCGATTATTCGCATAATTTCCGCACAACGACAGACCGATACTCCGCATTGGTTGTGCAAATATGCACAACCTACCAGCTAGGCGCCGTCCAGAAACAGCGAGACATGCGCATCCACCTGCTCGGCGATGAATGCGGCGACGGCGCGTACGTGCGCGGCCTTCCAGTGATCCTCATGGACATGCATGTGAAAGGTGCGCGTGACCTCTACCTCGTCCGGCAACACCGCTTCCAGCGTGGGAAATGCGGCGGCGACGTAGGCTGGGAGGATGCACAGGCCATGGCCCGCAAGCGTCGCATGTACCTGCGTCAGCAGGTTCGTGCTGCGCACCCGGGCGTTGTAGTCCACGCCAATGGTTCCGGCGAAGCTCAGTTCGGGCGAGAACAGGTGTTCCTCCACGTAACCGATGAACGGATGCTGCAGCAGATCGGTCTTGGTTCGAATACGAGGCGCCCGCTTCAGGTACGACTTCGTGCCATAGACGAACATCCGATAGTCAGTCAGGCGTCGGGAGGCCACGCGCAGGTGATCGGCACCCGCGAGACCGATGGCGATATCGGCTTCCCGACGCGTGAGGCTGAACAGCCGCGCGGCCGCGAAAATCTCGATTTCCAGCCTCGGATGCTGTTCGGTCAGCAGATGGATGCGCGGCGCTAGGAACATACTGCCGAAGCCATCGGGTGCACCAATCCGGACCGTCCCGGCGATGTCCTGCTCGCCCGCCGCCGCAGCCTTCGATGCCAGCAAGGCGCTCTCGATGGCTTCCGCCGTGGTCAGCAACCGCTCCCCGGCCGCCGTCAGCGCATAACCCACATGGCTCTTGTGGAACAGGCGCGCATTGAGCACACCCTCCAACGCATGGATATGCCGCGCGACAGTGGTGTGTTCCGTGCCGAGTTGTTCGGCCGCAGCCGACAACGTTCCCGACCGCGCCACGGCCAGGAAGTAGCGATAGTCGTCCCAGTTGTCCTGGGCACGCGGGGTGGCGCGTGCGGTAGCTTTGCGCGTGGTCATGCGGCGCTTTCCTCAATGGTGTGGCCGCGCGCGTCGCGATGCCGGCGCCGGTAGTCACTTGGCCGCTCGCCGAAATGCTGCGCGAACACCCGTCCGAACGCAGCCTGCGAGACATAGCCGCACGCTCCCGCCACGGCGGACACCGACATCGCGCCTTCCGCAAGCAAGCGCGCCGCACGTTCCATGCGCAAGGCGCTCACCAGTTCCAGCGGTGTAAAGCCCGCGTGGGCAAAGCGCCGCAGCAGCGTGGCGCGCGACACATGGCACGTGGCCGCCAGTCCGTCGACGGTCCAGGGGTGCGCGGGGTCGCGCACCACTGCGTCCACGGCCCGAGCCGTGCGCGGATCTGCCATGAGTCCAAGCACGCCAGCCGATACCTGCCCCCCGGCCGTCAGCACACGCAGTAGTACCGTAAACATTGCATTCGAGAGGCTGGCCACGATGGCCGCGCTGCCGGGCCCCGGCCGCTCGGCCTCTTCATGCATCATGCCGATCAGCCCGCGCAGCCAGCCGTGGCGCTCGCTATCGGCCTCGTCGCCGGCCCCGGCGGTCTGAACGCGCAGCACCTCGGGCATCGCGCCCAGCAGCACGCTGGCAGTACGTCCCAACACGAAGGTGCCGCACAGGATGTCCAGCGGTGCGGCGTTGCCGGGCACCACCACCTCTGTGACCACGCCGTTGAAGTGGCGCGACGGTTCGGCACGGCGCGTGCCCGCATGCATGCCAGATACGGTATGCGCCCCGCCACGCGGAAAGAGCAGGACATCGCCGGCCGCCACGTGCAACTGCTGGCGTCCGACCATCACCTCGGCGCGTCCGTGCAGGATCACGTGATACGGCACGTGGCCCGGCGGGGCCTGGTCGTGAAAGGCCGACCAAGCCCCGGCCACGCGGCAATGCAGATCCACCGTGCCGGAAGGTGCCAGCAGGCGCACAAGTTCGCTGAGACTGTCCATGATCCGATCGAGCAAAAAACTGATCCGATTCTAATCCATACGGATCACGGCGGCATCTACCATGGTTTCCAAGGGCAACGACACAACCGTCCGAGCACTACCGAACCAGACACTCAGAAAGGAAACCGATCATGACCACACGCCTTCACACCCTCCCCGTCGCCGACGCTTCCGGCCAGACCGCCGAACTTTTCGGGGCCATCCGCCGCGCCGTCGGCAAGGTGCCCAACGCCTATGCCACGATCGGCAGCAACGCCCCGGCCGTGCTGGCTCAGGCGCTGCAGACCAATGCCACGCTGAAGCAAGGCAGTCTATCTGGCAAGGAACTGGAGGCCATCAACCTGGCCGTGAGCGAACATAGCGGCTGTGACTATTGCCTGGCCGCCCACACGCTGACCGCGACGAAGATGGCCGGCTATAGCGTCGAGCAAACGCAACAGTTGCGCCGTGGCAGCTATCCGGAAGATGCGAAGATCGACGCGCTGACGCGCTTTGCGGTGGAACTGGTCAGCACAAGCGGCACGGTACCGGCTGCTTCAGTCGAGGCCGTTCGTGCCGCGGGCTACAGCGATACCCAGATCGTCGAGGCAATCCAGGCTATCAGTGCGATCCTGTTCACGAACATGATCAATCGCGTCAACGACACGACGCTGGATTTCCCGGCCGTGTCTTAAGGATCAAGGGTGGGTTGCGTGGCATGTATCAATGCCACGCGCTGCCCACCTGGATATAGAAGGCGTTCTGGTCCTTGCTGTGGGCCACGTCGATACCCATCGAGAGCCCAAGCTTGCGCGCGATCATGTAGCGGAAGCCTCCGCCCACGCTGAACACCGTGCTGGCGTCGGAGAAATCGTGCCAGCGTCCGTATGCCTTGCCGGTGCCCGTAAAGGCCAGCACCGACCAGCGCGGCGTCACGTCCCAGCGCAATTCCACCTCGGCAGCCAGTGCGTTGCGGTCCTGGTAGCGCCCCTTCTGCACGCCGCGCAGGTCTACGTATGGCTGGGCGTAGAAAGGCACGTCACCGGATGAGAACTTCGTATCGGCGCGCAGGCCGAGAATCCACGTGCGCGCCAGCGGTAACCACGTAAAACCGCGCGCGTTGAACATGTTGAAGCTCTGCGTGCTACCGAACCCGCCACGTGCAAACTGCGCCTCGATCTCGGCGTAGCTGCCCTTGTTCGGAAAGAAGATGTTGTCGCGCGAGTCGTAGTCGATTACCAGACCGCCCTTGCCGATGCGCTGGTTCTTGTCGAACGAACCGAGTTCCGCCGCATTGCCCCCGAACTTGAACGTGGCAGAGGTATCGGCATAGACATAGCGCGGACCGATGTACCAGCGCGAATCGCCCAGCCGGAACAGTAACTGCTGCACCAGCAGGAAGCCGTCCAGTTCATAGGCGCGAGGCTGGTTGTTCTGCCCGAAATACTCGAGATTGGCATTCGCCTTCCCGATGGCACCGAGATAGCGGATGCGGTCCCCATCCCACGTGTGGAAGTGCGCCAGGCCACCCGCCCACGTACCGTTCTCCGTATATGCACCGCCAACGACCGTGATGTTGGGCGGCGCGGGCCCCTTGCCCGTGGCCTTGCCCTCGGCTGCCGCCTCGGCCATCGACTGCGAGAAGAACGCCAGGCCAAGCCCGAAGCCATAGCCGACGGCCGGCTCGGTAATGATCGTCGGGACGGGTAGCGCACCCTTGTGATGGAGCAGGAAATCGCTCATGTCGAGCATGCCGTCCTCGGGATCGAAGAACGACAGCCTGGGCTTGGAAACCGGCTCCGCTGCCGCGGCGGGCTCGGACTGCGCCCATGCCACGGGTCCTCCCATGCAAGCCGCCGCCGCTACGGCCAGTACCGCATGGCGGGGCGTCATTTGCCGAACGTCATGTTAAGGCCGGCGAATACGGTCCACTGCGGGATACCCGTGCCGTCATGCAGTATCGAATACTGCGGTTCGACAAAGGCATTGAAGATCGTCTTGCCTTCCTTCCATGCCTTTCCCGCGCCGAGGCCCACCGGGATGTAGTAGGTGCTGCGCTGCAAGTCGAAGGTCCAGGTGCCGGTCGACCGGATGTACCAGCCCTGCGGCAGATTGAAAATCATGAATGGCTGTGCCGTCAGCGTTTGCACGGTGGGGCGGCTGCTCTGGCCCGCGAACGAGTGCTGCCATTGCAACAGCATGCCCAGCAGTCGCGCGGGCTTGGCATCCACCACCACGCCGGCCAGCCCGGCCTGCCACTTGCCGGTGCCCAGGCTCGGATCGGTGGCCGTCGGAATCGTCAGCAGCGGTCCTACGCCAAGTTCGAGCCCCTGCGCGCGCAGCAGGAAAATGTCGAACAGGTTGATATCGCCGAGTCCGGTTTCATAGGTGCCGTCGCCCTTGGGACGGGTGCTGATCGGCACCGTGGGACGAATGATCTGTGGCGCGCCAATCAGGCTGTTCGGCGCTACAGGAAGCGTGCCTCGCAACAGGAAGTCGTTTGTGTGCGCGCCGCTGCCGTACAGGCGCGGCGTGTAGTAGTTCTGGAGATTGAACGCCGGTGACGGATTGAGCGGGTTGTTGCTCTTGTTGGCATCTTCGGCACTGGTCTGCGCCATCGCCGCGGACGCCAGCAGCGTACAGCCCATCCAGATACTGCCAAAACGTTTCCAAACACGGTCAATCGTCATTGCTCTCGGCTCCAGGCGGTCATGGGAAAACCGGCCAAGGGACTTACCGATCTCCTGCAGGCAATGTACCGGACGCGCTGCCCGGATGCCCGCCCCGCCGTGATGAAGTTTCTCGTAGCGAGCATTAAGTACTTTGCACCAGACACGCCCCGGGACGCCGTCCACGCCCCGCATCCGGGTTAAGCCGGGAAATTCCCTTCATCACGCAATGACATAATGTCATGTCATTCATAACCCGTATGGGGGATTATCCAATCGCTAATGTTCCGATTTTCGCATTACTTTAAAGACACACTTGTGGTTTCCATTTTTTCTAAATCTAGAGACAATAAAATTGAATTCCATTCTTGTCCCGGATTTGCCAAACTCGCTCCCATGAATCGCGGACGCGCTCCGATGTTCAAGACGCGGATCGGTTACTGACTGATCAATCTTCAGCGGTGCAACACAAAGGAAACCACAGTGAAGCACTACACTCCGGAAAACTTCCACCTGACGCAGAGCATCGGATTCCACCTGAATCGAGCTCGCAATAGCTTGCTGACGGAGCTGGACTCCGCCTTGCGCCCTCTGGACATCAATGGGCAGCAGATGGGTATCCTGCTCTGCCTGATGCGGGGCGTGGCCAGCACGCCTTTCGAAATCAGCAAGGTCCTGGGAATCGACAGTGGGCTCATGACCCGCATGCTCGACAAGCTGGAGGAGAAAGGGGTATTGGAACGCAGCCGCAGTATCGATGATCGACGCGTGGTAAATCTGGCGCTGACAACCAAGGGCCGGAATATTGCCGAGGAAATCCCTACTATTGCACCGGAAGTGCTAAATCAGCGACTGGAGGGATTTACCATTGAGGAATTCGAGGAGTTCCGCCGGCTTCTTCAGAAATTCGTTTCCGGGTGATCGGCATACCCGGATCGTGGATATTGCGGTAACGATTTTCCGGTTAACGCCAGGGGCGGCGGTGCCGGATAAACCATTCCACGGCACCGAATGCGCCCTGCACTGCCAGTGCCAGCACCGCTGCCGGTATGGCACCCGCCAGCAACTGGGTGGTGTCGTTCAGGGCCAGGCCCGTTACGATCCGCTCGCCGTAACCGCCTGCGCCCACGAAGGCGGCAATCGTGGCCGTGCCCACGCTAATGATTGCGGCAGTCTTGATCCCCGCCAGCATCACGGGCATGGCCAGCGGCAACTCCACGTAGCGCAATACCTGTAACGGACGAAAGCCCAGCGCGCGCGCCGCATCGCGCATGCCCGGAGGCACCTCCTGCAGGCCAATGCAGGCGTTGCGCACGATCGGCAGCAGCGCATAGAGGAACAGCGCGATCATGGCCGGCCAGATGCCGATACGGCCGAGCAGCGGAATCAACATCGCCAGCAATGCGAGCGACGGCACGGTCTGCAACACCCCGACGATGGCCAGCACCACCTGGCCTGTGCGACGTCTACGTGCAGCCACGATACCCAAGGGCACGCCCACCAGCGTGGCGGCACCCACCGCGCCACCAACCAGCGCCAGATGGCGCAAGGTCAGGCGCCAGGTCTCGGCACCCAGTAAAGTAGCCAGCAGGCCGTTGCGCAGTTCCGCACTACCCCCGCCACCGGACAGGAAGCGGCTTGCCACGGCCGCGAACGATGCGCCGTCGATTTCCGCCGCAGCATTCATGCCGATCATCGCCGCCACATCGATCCGCCCCGCCAAGTTTTGCCACGCCTGCCATGCCTCGGGAAAGCGTTGCGGCACATCGGCGCGATAGACGATCACCGCGTCATAGCGAGGAAAGACATGGCGGTCGTCCTCCAGCACGCGCAGGTGGTAGCGCCGGATCTCGGCGTCGGTGGCGTAGATGTCTGTCGCGTCGATTTGTCCCTTGGCGAGCGCTTCGTAGGACAGGCCATGATCAATGCCGATTGGCTGCTGCGGCAGGCCATAAGCCCGCACGAGCGCAGGCCAACCATCGGCTCGCCCGATGAATTCGTGCGACAGCCCGAGCTTCAGGCCCGGCTGCCGCGCAAGGTCGCCCAGCGTGCGCAGGCTTTCCGGGCGCGCATCGGACACGGCAATTGCGTAGGTGTTGTCGAAGCCAAGCGGAATGCCCGCCGCAAGGCCCAACGGCGCCAGCGCGGCGTTAATTCGCTCGAGCGTGACAGGCGGGGGCAACTTGAGGATCTCGCTGGCCAGCGTACCCGTGTAGTCCGGGTAGGCATCGATGCTGCCCGCCTTGAGTGCTTCGAACAGAATGGCCGTATTGCCCAGGCCGGGAAGATGCTTGGCATCGGCATGGGGCGCGGCTGACTGCGTCAGGATCTCGCCGAGGATGTACGACTCGGTGAACCGCTTCGAGCCAATGCGGAGGGGATCGGCGTGGGCGGCGACGGTGATCGCCAGCAGCAAGGCCAGGGACAGCCGGATGAAACAATGCAAACGGAGTCTCCCTTTTTTCTCCCCTCTCCCGCTTGGGGAAAAGGGGTCGGGGGTGAGGGCCAGCGGTTCAAATGAGACAAGTCGCAGGATAACCGCCTTGCCCTCACCCCCAGCCCCTCTCCCACTGTGTGGGAGAGGGGAGTAAAAACCGAGCGGGAGAAACCCTACGGCGTCACATGCACCGCTAGCCAGATCGTGGGCTGCGCCGCATCGGTCCATGCCACGCGATGCCGGCAGTTCGGTGGTAGACGCAGCCAGTCCCCGGCGCCGAGCGTGTGTGTCGTTCCATCGTCAAGCTCCACTGCAGCGGTGCCACTGATCACCAGCACCCACTCGTCGTCGGTGCTGTCGTACCAAAAGCCGGGAGGGCTGGCCTGGCCGTTCGATACGATCCGCTCGATCCGCACCCCGCCCGTAGACTGCCAAGCCAGCAGGTCCGTGAAAACCTCGCCGGTGGCATGTACCGGCACATCATGCAGCAGGTTGCCTCGCGTCGCGGTCATGACCAGTTCCTTGGGCGCTTCAGTCGGCGGGACCGGGCGCGATGACTTCGCGTGTGCCGTTGCGGCCCATTGGCGAGACCAGTCCGGCAACCTCCATCTGTTCGATCAGGCGCGCGGACCGGTTGTAGCCAATGCGCAGATGGCGCTGCACGGCCGAGATCGATGCGCGACGCGATGTCAGGACGAATTGCGCGGCATCGTCATAAAGCGGATCGGCTTCGGCATCGCCACCCCCTTCCCCGAACAGGTCGGCTGCCCCTTCCGGGGCATCGCCCGCCAGGATCGCCTCTTCGTAGTCAGGCTCGCCGAATTGCTTCCAGTGCTCCACCACGCGGTGGACTTCCTCGTCGGCAACAAAGGCGCCATGTACGCGTTGCGGATAACCGGTGCCGGGCGGCAGGAAGAGCATGTCGCCCTGCCCCAGCAGGCTCTCCGCACCCATCTGGTCCAGGATCGTCCGCGAATCGATTTTCGATGACACCTGGAACGCCACGCGCGTCGGGATGTTGGCCTTGATCAGGCCGGTGATGACATCCACCGACGGACGTTGCGTCGCCAGGATCAGGTGGATACCGGCTGCACGGGCCTTCTGCGCAAGACGGGCGATCAACTCTTCGATCTTCTTGCCGGCCACCATCATCAGATCGGCCAGCTCATCGATCACCACCACGATCAGGGGCAGCGTCGAAAGCGGCTCGGGGGCGTCAGGCGTCAGCGAGAACGGGTTCGGCACCTTGCGCTCCGCCGCTTCCGCTGCACGGATTTTCTGGTTGTAGCCGGCCAGATTGCGCACGCCCAGCGCGGACATCAGCCGGTAGCGCTTTTCCATCTCGCCCACGCACCAGTTGAGCGCGTGCGCGGCCTGCTTCATATCCGTCACCACGGGTGCCAGCAAGTGCGGGATGCCTTCGTAGACCGACAGTTCGAGCATCTTCGGGTCGATCATGATCAGGCGCACATCCTCGGGCGTGGCCTTGTACAGCATCGACAGGATCATCGCGTTGACCGCCACTGACTTGCCCGAGCCGGTCGTACCCGCCACCAGCAGATGCGGCGCGCGTGCGAGGTCCGTCACGACGGGATTGCCGGTGATGTCCTTGCCCATCGCCAGAACCAGCTTGGACGCATGCGCATCGAACGCGCTGCCACTCACGATCTCCGACAGCCGGATCATCTGCCGCTTGGCATTCGGCAGTTCCAGGCCCATGCAGGTCTTGCCGGGGATGGTCTCGACCACGCGGATCGACGTCACGCCAAGCGCACGCGCCAGATCCTTCATCAGCCCCACCACCTGCGCGCCACGCACACCCACGGCGGGATCGACCTCGAAACGCGTGATGACCGGACCCGCACTGGCGCCCACCACCGACACCGGCACCTTGAACTCTGCCAGCCGCTGGGCGATCAGTTCACCGGTCTGGAGCAGGCGCTCCTCCGATACCGTTTCAATATTGCCGTCTTCAGCAGCGAGCAGATCCACACCCGGCAAGCGGTAATCCACAGGTTCGCGCGGGGCTGCCGGGGACGGCGGCGCCACGACGACCGGTGCCGGTGCCACGGGTTGCGCGGGCGCCAGCGGCACCGTATTGCCGATCACGGCCTGGAGCACGATGCGCGGCTTGGGCGCGGGCTGAACGAAAACGTTGGCGTCTTCAAGCGCGGCGGGCTCGTCGGACGATGGCACGTCGTCGGGTTGTTCTTCCGCCATCGAGGCGGCTACCGCCTGCTCGATGGCTTCCGATGCGGAGGGCTGGGCAGGCAAGGCTTCCTGGGTGGGCTGGGCGATGACTTCCAGCGGCGCTTCCTCGACAAGCTCAACCCTGCCGATATCCACAACCTCGGCGACCTCGGACTCCGGTTCGTTCACCGCCGGGACTGCTTCGGCCTCTGCCTCCAGGGCTTCGACTGCGACTTCGGCTTCGGCTTCGACTGCGGCCTCTGCTTCGGCAAGCGACCCGGTCTCTGATGCGGACTCTGGCTTGCCAGCCAGTGCACGCAATTCCGCCATCAACGCCAGCGCCTCGGCCCGAATGGAGTCAAGCGTCACGCCATCCTCGGGCACGACATCTTCCGCCGGTACAGCGGGCTGCGCAGGCGTGGCAGCGGGAGCGGCCACCGGTAACGGGGCCTCCACAACCGCCACGGCATCATCCTCGGCGACGGCTGCACTCACGGCGGGCGTAGCCGCGACGGCTGCCGCCGGCTTCGTCATGGCCTCTGGCAGCGTGGTAACCGCCGAGCGAAGACCCAGTTGCGGATTGCGGAACGGACTGCTGACAACGGTGGCTTGAGGCGCCGCAGCAGGGGTGGGACGGGCCGCAGGTTTTTGCGCGGGTGTCTGGACAGGCTTCTGTGCGGGCTTGGTCGCTGTAGACGCCGACGAGGCCGACGAGGCCGACGACGGAGCACGCGCAGCGATCACGGGTGCCGACGGTGGCGTGGCATCGCGCTTGACCACGCCTGGCGCATCGGCGTGATGCAGCCAGATCTCGCCCGGCTGCGGCGGCGATTGCCGCGTACGCGCCGGTGGTTGCCATGCGGGCTGGCGGCGTGCGGAGACCGGCTCGATGCCCTTCTGGCGCAGCGGCTGCCGGCCAGCTTGTGAAGGCATCGATGTGGTTTCCCAACGGTCCGCATCGTCGCGCGAAGACGCCGGCGATGAAGAAGAGAAGGATGAAGAAGTGGAGACCGTGTCGTGTCGGGTGTCCACGCGCGTCTCGGCACGTGCGGCGGGCTTCGGCGAGGGACGGTTCTCTTCCGGATTGACCGGAGGACGATGCAGTTGGAACAGACTGCGCCACGTCTCGCCGAATACCATGGGCGCCGACAAGCCGAGCACGGCCAGCATCATCAGCAACCCACCCGTCCAGCCGAGCATGCTCGAGACAGCACCGGCCAGCGCATGGCCCGCTGCACCGCCTGCCAGGGCATGAGTGGCTTCAGCGGTCTCGCCGCCTGTCAGCGCTTCCAGCGTGGCGCTGGCGCCCAGCACCAGCACAGTACCCATCAGCACGCGCAGCGAACCCCGGCCGAATAACCGACGATCGCCGGCGAGCACACGGCTCACCGTTCGCCAGAGAAGCGGCAACAGCCAGAAGGTCGAAATTCCGAACCAGCCCAGACCCATTTCAATTTGCACGTTAGAAAACCACGGGCAGCGATTGTAGCGGGTCTGGATCGGCGAGACCGCCGCGCGCACAAAAACTTACCTGGAACTTTCGCTAAAGTTTTCGATTGCGGGCGTTGTGGCGCGTTTTTGCGAGGAATTACTTCGCAGGCGGCGGGCTGACCGGCGACGGTTGTCCGGCCCGGAAGGGGTACTTGGTAAAGATCTTGCCCACGACCTTGTCGATGGCCGCCTGGTTGTTCTGCGGATCGGCCTGGCTGGCGTCGCCCTGCGCGATGCCTTCCCAGACGAGCTGGTTCTTTTTCGCGTCGATCACGTCGATGTTCAGCGTGCCTTCGGTGTAGGTGTACGTGTCGTTATAGAACCCGTAGCCCGGCCATGGCGCATAGAGACCGCCACGATACGCGTAGTAGCCCGCGTAGCCCGGCGGTGGCAACGGCGCCGGGTTGCTCACGATCTGCTGCCGGAACTGCACGTTGAAGTTGACCAGCAGGTCCGGCCGCTGCGGCGCGAACTGGTAGCCACGCGCCGTCATTTCGCGCTGCACGGCGCCTTTCAGATACTGCGTGGTCAGGGTCTCGTACCCTTGCCGGTCCGTCCCCAGCTTCGGCTCGAAGCCGAACGTCCGGAACTGCCCAAAATCGACACTGCGGTTGTAGTCCGAGCGAATGTCCGGGCCAGTGGCGCAGCCGGTCAGCGCCAGCGCTGCCAGCAGTGCGCCAGCGACAGGCAGGCCACGCAGGGCCATGTGGCACTGCGACAGTTTCGTGAATTGCATGCGAGCTCCTGATTGCGTCGAGTGACGTCTGATGACGTCGAGTCCTAGTTCCATTTACCGTCGATGCCGCCCACGCTCAGGCGGCCCGCACCGAGAAACGCCACGGCCAGCGCCGCTGCCAGGTACATGCCCTGCAGTTCCAGCGCCCAACCGCCTGTGTTCGCCATTTCGCCAAGCTGCTTGACGTGGACCAGCCCCAACGCGAACAGCATGTTGACGGCGATGATGAGACCGCCCAGCCGCGTGAACAGGCCAATGATCAACAAGATGGGCGCCACCACTTCACCGATGTAGACGCCATAGGCCACGAAGGAAGGCAGCCCGGCCTGCGCCACTACCTGCATGACGAATCCGGGACCCGCCATCAACTTGGCAATACCGTGAAGGAGGATCAGCACCCCGAGGGCTATCCGCAGAATGGCCTTGCCAAGGTCTTGCGTTCCTTGCGTGCGACTCATGGTGTTCCCTCCTGAAAGTCCTGCCGTTGGATGCAGATCCACATGTGACCTGCATTCAACTACCTTAGCCCGTGCCGACGTGAAGGTAAAGACGCTAACTTGTCGCGTTTGACCGGATTCCAGCCTATCCGCACGCTTTTCAGCAGGTGCCTACGCGTCCTCTCCCGGTGGCAGCCCCATGGGCGGTGTCAGGTGCATCGCCAATCCACCATGCGGCATCATGCCGACCCGGCGTGCATGCTCGGGCAGCACCTCGGCCAGGAAATCGAGAAAACGCCGCAACGCAGGCGTCACGCCCTGCCGGGACGGAAAGACCGCGTGCAGCACGCCCATGGGCAGATCCCACTGCGGCAATACCACCTCCAGCTCGCCGCGCTCGATTTCGTCTCGGCAATACATGCGCGGCAGCATCGCTACGCCAGCACCTGCGATGGCGGCCTCGCGCAGCAGGGCGAACTCGTCGGAAATCAGGCGCGGCTGATAGCCGATGTGGACGGGCTCTCCTGACTTGTCGAACAGCGTCCAGACATGGCGCCCTTCGTGCGGCTTCTGTCCGAGCCCCGGCATGCCCTCCAGCGCCTGCGGCGTGCGAGGCCGGCCGATGCTGTCGAGCAGCGCGGGGCTGGCCACCAGTTTCAGGTCGCTCTTGCCGAAAGTGCGCACAGCCAGGCTGGAATCGTCGAGCACGTTGCGCACGCGCAGGGCCAGATCGAAGCCCTCGGCAATCACGTCTACGCGTCGATTGGTCGCCTCGATCTCCAGTTCGATGCCGGGATTGGCACGCATGAACTGGCCGATGCTGGGCGCCAGCAGGATCTGCACGATCGCCACCGGGCAACTGACCTTCAGTACGCCGCCGGGTTGCTCGCGGGCGCTGTCGATCACCTCGCGCGCCGCCTCGGCAGCCTGGAGCATCTCGCGGCACCGCGCGTAATAGGCTTCACCGAGTGGTGTGACACGCACCTGTCGTGTGGTGCGGCGAAGCAGTTGCACGCCCAGGTCACGCTCCAACTGGGCAATACGGCGGGAGAGCCGCGACTTGGGGACACCGCTGGCGCGGCTGGCGGCCGAGAAACTGCCGTGCTGCACAACCTGTGCAAAGAGGGACAAATCGTTGAGATCCTGCATGTCTGACCTTGGGGGCGATTAATGGGGGCTCGTTCGTCGTTGCATCTGCAGAACAATCATTTGCATTTTGCCTCACTACCGGCATCAATGGCGACCCTCTATCTTTCAGTCCATCCAAACGAACTTCAGTGGGGCCAGACAAATGAACATCCTCCAGATCGATTCCAGCGTCCTCGGTGACAACTCCGTTTCGCGCAACCTGACCGCCGCCGTGGTGGCCGACCTTGTCGCAGCCAACCCCGGCGCCAACGTGACCGTCCGCGACCTCAACCGCGAGGCACCCGCCCACCTGACCGACAACCTGCTGCCCGTGCTGGGCGGCCCGAAGGAAGGGCTGAACGCAGAACAGCAAGCCGAACTCGATCGCACGGAAGCCTTTCTGGCCGAATTCCTGGCTGCCGATGTGCTGGTGATCGGTGCACCGCAATACAACTTCGGTATTCCGAGCCAGCTCAAGGCCTGGATCGACCGTATCGCCCAGGCTGGCCGCACGTTCCGCTACACGGCCAACGGCCCCGAAGGTCTGGCCAAGGCGCGTGCGATCGTGGTGTCGTCGCGTGGCGGCGTGCGCCAGGACGATTCGGCGCTGGACCTGCACGAGATCACCATGAACGCCGTACTGCGCTTCCTGGGCGTGACGGATATCCAGTTTGTCCGTGCTCATGGACTGGCGATGGGTCCGGAATCCCGCGAAGCCGGCCTGAACCAGGCCCGTACCGAGATTGCCGCGCTGAACGACGCCGTACGCGCTGCCGCCTGAGTCTGAATCTGCTACGACCCATCACTCCGTGAAGTACCCGGCGCCATCCCGTTGGCGCCGACGCTGCCACCCGCATCCCCTTACCTCTCCGGTCGGGGGATGCGGGTTTTTTTGTTTTTCTGGCGTGACCGCGTAGGCGCCAACCTACACCCACACCCGATCTCCGGCCGCTCGCCCCGCCGGGCGGATAGGTCTATGATGGTTCGACTGTCCGCCACGCCACCGGGAGCCTGCATGCCCACAGCCTCAGCACTGTTGCCAGCCACCGCCAGCCATCCTCCGCAGGAACCCGCACTGCTGTCCCAGTACCGCCATGTGCGCGCCGCCAGCGAAATGCTTGTGGCGGACCTGACCGATGCCGATGCCACCGTGCAGTCGATGGACGATGCCAGCCCGGCCAAGTGGCACCTGGCCCATACGACGTGGTTTTTCGAGGAGTTCGTGCTCGCCGCACGGCTACCCGATTACGAACCCGTCGATCCCCAGTATCGCTACCTGTTCAACTCCTATTACGAAGCGGTTGGCGCGCGTCATCCGCGTCCGAAGCGCGGTCTGCTGACCCGGCCCACGCTCGACGAGGTGCTGGCCTATCGCGAAGCCGTCGACGAGAGCATGTTCTCGCTGCTCATTACTGCGCAGACCGACGACGAAGCGGCGCTCATCACCCTTGGCCTGAATCACGAGCAGCAGCACCAGGAGCTGTTGCTGACGGACATCCTGCACCTGTTCGCCCAGAATCCGCTGCGGCCTGCCTATGCGCCGGAACTGGCGGAGCCGGTGGTGGCGGACCCGCGTCCCGCACCGGAATGGGTGCGCTTTGCCGGCGACATCGTCTCGATCGGGCATGGCAGTGACGATTTCGCGTTCGACTGCGAAGGCCCTCGGCACCAGGTGCTGCTGCGGCCGTTCGCGCTATGCACGCATCCGGTGAGCAATCATCAATGGTTCGAGTTCATCGAGGATGGCGGCTACCAGACGGCTGGACTATGGCTGTCCGATGGCTGGCGCTGGGTCTGCGACAACCAGATCGAGGCGCCGCTGTACTGGGAAGCGCGCGAAGGTACATGGTGGCAGATGAGCCTGCGCGGCATGCATCCCGTCGATCCGGATAGCCCGGTGACGCACGTGAGCTTCTTCGAAGCCGACGCGTTCGCGCGCTGGGCCGAGCGCCGGCTGCCGACCGAAGCCGAATGGGAGCACGCGGCCCGCAGCCTGCATGCCACCGGCAATTTCATCGAAGGCCGCGCGCTGCGTCCGCTGCCGGATCGGCAGAACACGTCAGGCGTGCTGCGCCAGATGTTTGGGGATGTCTGGGAATGGACCGCCAGCGCCTTCCTGCCCTACCCCGGTTTTCAGCCGAGCACGGGAGCGGTGGGCGAGTACAACGGCAAGTTCATGAGCAGCCAGATGGTGTTGCGCGGCGGGTCGTGCGTCACGCCCGAGTCGCATATCCGGGCGACATATCGGAATTTCTTCTATCCGCATCAACGGTGGCAGTTCACAGGGGTACGGTTGGCGGATGATGTTTGACTGACTGCCTGGCTCCTGCAGACGAAGAGGAAAAGGCTCGCCCGGAATCGGGGGAGCCTTTTTTGTTTGGGTGGGGAGAATATTGGCGGTTAATTGCGTTACTAGCCTTCGCACCGTCCATTTGTTTGCTCCCCTCTCCCGCCGCAGGTGGGAGAGGGGTTGGGGGAGAGGGCGTGGCGGTGAAAAATCTGAGCGTGATTGGCAAGCAGATCCGCTTGCCCTCACCCCCAGCCCCTCTCCCGCGTCGCGGGAGAGGGGAGCGAAATCCGTGGGAGATGAGAACGCTTACGCTCCCTTCAACCGCCTCCACAACGTCGTCGCACTAATCCCCAGCTTCGCGCACGCCTCGGCGCGGTTGCCGCCGCACTCCTCCAGCACACGGCGGATGTGGTCGGTTTCGCTCATCCGGGCAATACCGGCCAGCGATGGCGCGGCTTCGCGGGTGGCGAACAGTTCGGGCACGGCGGCCTGCAATTCTTGCTGCAAGGCCATCGGGGCGAGTTCCACCCCTGCTACCAACACCGCGATCCGTTCGGTCACGTTCTCCAGCTCGCGGATATTCCCCGGCCAGTCGTAAGACGCCAGACGCTCTGACACCAGCGCAGGCAGCGGCTGCGGCGCAGTAGTGCCAAGCCGCTCCTGCGCGCGCTGATAGAGCAGCGAAGCCAGCGCGGCGAGGTCGGCTGAGCGCTCGCGCAGCGGTGGCATTTCGATGCGGAGGATGTTGAGGCGGTAGTAGAGGTCCTGGCGAAACGTGCCATCGCGCACGAGCGCGGCGAGGTCCCGGTGCGTGGCGGCGATCACGCGCACGTTGACCGGCACCGCTTCGATCCCGCCAATCGGCAGCACCTGTTTTTCCTGCAGTACACGCAGCAGCCGGGTCTGCAGTGCAGGCGGCATGTCGCCCACCTCGTCGAGGAACAGCGTGCCGTTATGGGCCGATTCGAACAAGCCCGCCTTGCCGCCCCGTCGCGCGCCCGTAAAGGCGCCTTCCTCGTAGCCGAACAGTTCCGATTCGAGCAGCGTTTCCGGGAAAGCCGCGCAATTGACTGCGACGAACGGAAACGCGCGGCGCGGACTGGCGTCGTGCATGCCTTGCGCCAGCACTTCCTTGCCGGTGCCACTCTCGCCGCTCACAAGCACGGTGGAATCCACCACGGCGTAGCGCCGCGCCAGCGCCCGCAAACCCGACATTGCCGCCGAATCGCCAGCCAGATCATCCAGGCTGTATCGCACCCCAGCAGCCCGGGGACGATTGCGCGAGCGCAGGTTGCGGTCCGCACGATGAATCGCGTTGGCATCCTGGATGGTCAGCACCGCACCGGAACTACCCGCCTCGCCAACAATGGGAATGCGATTGACCACGACCATGCGATCACCGAGCCGATGGATCGCCTCCAGATCGCTCGTGCCGCTCTGCATCACGCCATCGAGCGACAAACCCGGTGCCAGCGTCGAGAGCTTACGGCCCACGGCCACGCCCGCCGGTGTGCCAAGAAATCGCTCCATGGCAGGATTGAACGCCTGGACGCGCCCTTCCGCATCCACGGCGGCCACACCTTCGTTCAGATGGGCCAGGATGGCATTCACGTAGTCGCGCCGCGTGGATTCGATACGCCGCAGCCGCGCGGCCTCGATCGCATCTTCCAGCGCCAGCCGCACGGCATTACCGGAATACAGGAACACGCCCACCAGCCCGTACTTGTCCGCAAGGTCCGTCACCATGCCCGGCCCCACCACCACGCGAATGCCCTCTTCCCTGAGCGCCCGCACACGCGCCGTGGCGTCGTCTTCGGTCAGGTAGGTGTAGCGCGGAATATCGAGGCCGAACGCCTGCACGAACTCGTCGACTTCAGCGTAGGTCGAGGCGTGCGTCACCAGCGCCACCTTGGGAGAGATGCGCCGCGCCGTGGCCAGCGCGCTCATCACGTCGAAGCCGGTCACCTTGACCAGCACCACGGGCACGTCCACGTGCTGCCGCAGATAGGCACCATTGGAGCCGCCCGCCACCACGACATCCACCCGGTTCTCGCGCGCCTCGCGATTGATGGCGCTGGCTGCTGCTTCGAAGGCGCGCCCGACGATGCGGAACTCGGCCCGCGCTGCGTAGGCGGGAATCAAGTCGGCAAACGCACGCGACAGTCGGCTGATCCCCATTGCCCATATCCTGGGCCGGGCGCCGGCAGCAGTGGGAGGGGTGGGTTTCAGCGCGATGGAAGGCAGGGACGACATGGCGGGAGAGCCGGGTAAGGCATATAGTCGGTCGGGGTGTTGGCATTGTGCGCCGCTGCCCCATGCATTTCAACTTTGAAATGCATGGAATTCATCGAAATACGTGAAAGTGAAATCCACACGACACGGAAGGTGGCCCCAAGTTGCGCACAAGGAACCCAACCCCTTGAAACGTAAGGGATTACGAGATACCCGCGAGCCGATCCATTCACTCGCAGTACGGTCCCATCCTGCTGGCACACCCCTTGCGCTTCATTGCACCGCCCTGCCCCCGAAGCAGCTTTGAAACGAAATCGAATAGAAGACCAACGAGATCCACGCCATGACCTTCACCGCCAACGAACTCGCCCGCTCCGCAGGTGCCCGCTTCCGCCAGGCTCTGATCGATGAATCCCCGCTGCAGATCCCGGGCACGATCAACGCCAATCACGCCCTGCTGGCCAAGCGCGCCGGTTACCGTGCGATCTACCTGTCGGGCGGCGGCGTGGCAGCCGGTTCGCTGGGCCTGCCGGACCTCGGCATCTCGAACCTGGACGATGTCCTGACCGATATCCGCCGCATCACCGATGTCTGCGACACGCCGCTGCTGGTCGATGTCGATACCGGCTTCGGCTCTTCCGCTTTCAACGTGGCCCGCACTACGCGCTCGCTGATCAAGTTCGGCGCAGCGGCCATGCATATCGAGGACCAGGTGGGCGCCAAGCGCTGCGGCCATCGCCCGGGCAAGGAAATCGTCGGTCAGGATGAAATGGTCGACCGCATCAAGGCCGCCGTGGATGCCCGTACCGACCAGAACTTCGTGATCATGGCCCGTACCGACGCGCTGGCCGTGGAAGGACTGGACAAGGCGATCGAGCGTGCTGTGGCCTGCGTGGAAGCCGGCGCCGACGCCATCTTCCCGGAAGCCATGACCGATCTGGCCATGTATGCGAAGTTCGTCGATGCCGTGAAGGTGCCCGTGCTGGCCAACCTGACCGAGTTCGGCGCCACCCCGTATTTCACGCTCGATGACCTGCGCAGCGTGGGCGTGGCGATGTCGCTGTACCCGCTGTCGGCCTTCCGCGCCGCCAACAAGGCTGCCGAAAACGTCTACGCCGCCATCCGTCGTGACGGCACCCAGAAGAATGTGGTCGATACGATGCAGACGCGCGCCGAACTGTACGAGCGGATCGACTACCATGCCTACGAGAACAAGCTCGACGCGCTGTTCGCACAAGGCAAGGGCAAGTAAGACCCGACCGCCTCCGAGACAGAGACAACCTTCAGTTCCGATTAGCGAGAGAACCACCATGGCAGCTCGCAAGCCCACCTCACAGAAAGCACAAAACAAGGAGACCCCGATGTCCGAAGCCCAACCGCTGGCCACGCCGAAGCCCAAGAAGTCTGTTGCCCTGTCCGGTATTGCCGCCGGCAATACCGCGCTGTGCACCGTAGGCCGCAGCGGCAACGATCTCCACTATCGCGGCTACGACATCCTCGACATCGCCGATACCTGCGAATTCGAGGAACTGGCCCACCTGCTGGTCCACGGCAAGCTGCCCACCCGCGCCGAACTGGCCGCCTACAAAGCCAAGCTCAAGGCGCTGCGCGGCCTGCCCGCCAACGTCAAGGCTGCACTGGAATGGGTGCCCGCCAGCGCCCACCCGATGGACGTGATGCGCACCGGCGTGTCCGTACTCGGCACGGTGCTGCCGGAGAAGGACGACCACAACGTGCCGGGCGCACGCGATATCGCAGACCGCCTGATGGCCAGCCTGGGTTCGATGCTGCTGTACTGGTATCACTACAGCCACAACGGCCGCCGCATCGAAGTGGAAACCGACGACGACTCCATCGCCGCCCACTTCCTGCACCTGCTGCATGGCGTGCCGCCGTCAAAGCTGTGGGAACGTGCGATGCAGACCTCGCTGAATCTCTACGCCGAGCACGAATTCAACGCCTCGACGTTCGCCTGCCGCGTGGTGGCCGGCACGGGTTCCGACATGTACTCGGCCATCTGCGGTGGTATCGGCGCGCTGCGCGGCCCGAAGCATGGCGGCGCCAACGAAGTGGCGTTCGAGATCCAGAAGCGTTACGACACGCCGGACGAGGCCGAGGCCGATATCCGTCGCCGCGTGGAAAACAAGGAAGTGGTGATTGGCTTTGGCCACCCGGTGTACACGATCAGCGATCCGCGTAACGTGGTGATCAAGGAAGTGGCACGCAAGCTGTCGAAGGACGCCGGTTCGATGAAGATGTTCAACATCGCCGAGCGCCTGGAAACGGTCATGGCCGACGCCAAGAAGATGTTCCCGAACCTCGACTGGTTCAGCGCAGTGAGCTACCACATGATGGGCGTGCCCACGGCGATGTTCACGCCGCTGTTCGTGATTGCGCGCACCTCGGGCTGGGCCGCGCACGTGATCGAGCAACGCATCGACAACAAGATCATTCGTCCCACGGCCAACTACACCGGCCCGGAAAACCTGAAGTTCGTGCCGATCGAGAAGCGCGCCTGAGTCTGCACAACTCAGTCCGCACAACTCGCATCGTCCGGGGGCAACCCCAGTCACTAGTAAAAGTGCCACCGCCCGCTGCGTTCCCCTGGAACCGCGCGGGCGGCAAGCACCCAGTCCTCACGCCGCCATGAACACCGCCTATCGCAAGCCGCTGCCTGGTACGAAGCTCGACTACTTCGATGCCCGCGCCGCCGTCAATGACATCTCCCCCGGCGCCTGGGACAAGCTGCCCTACACCTCCCGCGTGCTCGCCGAAAACCTCGTGCGCCGCTGCGACCCGGCCACGCTGACCGACTCGCTCAAGCAGTTGATCGAGCGCCGCCGCGACCTGGACTTTCCGTGGTTCCCGGCCCGCGTGGTCTGCCACGACATCCTGGGCCAGACCGCACTGGTGGATCTGGCTGGCTTGCGCGATGCCATTGCCGATCAAGGCGGCGATCCGGCCAAGGTCAACCCGGTGGTCCCGGTGCAACTGATCGTCGACCACTCGTTGGCCGTGGAATGTGGCGGCTTTGATCCGGATGCGTTCAAGAAGAATCGCGCCATCGAGGATCGCCGCAACGAAGACCGCTTCGACTTCATCAACTGGACCAAGAAGGCGTTCCGCAACGTCGACGTGATCCCGCCGGGCAACGGCATCATGCACCAGATCAATCTGGAGAAGATGTCGCCGGTGATCCATGCCGATACCGTGAGCGGCGTGGCCTATCCCGACACCTGCGTCGGCACTGACAGCCACACGCCGCACGTGGATGCGCTGGGCGTGATCGCCATCGGCGTGGGCGGACTGGAAGCCGAAAACGTGATGCTGGGCCGCGCGTCGTGGATGCGCCTGCCGGACATCGTCGGCGTGGAACTGACCGGCCGCCGCCAGCCGGGCATCACCGCCACCGACATCGTGCTGGCCCTGACCGAATTCCTGCGCCAGCAAAAGGTGGTGGGCGCGTATCTGGAATTCCGGGGCGAAGGTGCGTCGAGCCTGACGCTGGGCGACCGCGCCACGATCTCGAACATGGCGCCCGAGTACGGCGCCACGGCTGCGATGTTCTTCATCGACGGCCAGACCACCGAATACCTGCGCCTGACCGGCCGCGACGAAGCGCAGGTGCAACTCGTCGAGACCTACGCGAAGACCGCTGGCCTCTGGGCCGATGCCCTCGCCAATGCCGAGTACGAGCGCACGCTCTCGTTCGATCTTTCAACCGTGGTCCGAAACATGGCCGGTCCGTCGAACCCGCACAAGCGCCTGCCAACGTCCGACCTGGCCGCGCGCGGCATTGCCGGCAAGTGGGAAGAGACGCCGGGCCAGATGCCCGATGGCGCGGTCATCATCGCGGCCATCACGAGCTGCACGAACACCAGCAACCCGCGCAACGTGATTGCCGCCGCGCTGCTGGCCCGCAATGCCAACGCCCGTGGACTGACGCGCAAACCGTGGGTCAAGTCGTCGCTGGCACCGGGCTCCAAGGCGGTCGAGCTTTATCTCGAAGAAGCCAGGCTGCTGCCCGACCTCGAAAAGCTCGGCTTCGGCATCGTCGCGTTCGCCTGTACGACCTGCAACGGCATGTCGGGCGCGCTCGATCCGAAGATCCAGCAGGAAATCATCGATCGCGACCTGTACGCGACGGCAGTGCTCTCGGGCAACCGCAACTTCGATGGCCGCATCCACCCGTACGCCAAGCAGGCATTCCTGGCCTCGCCGCCGTTGGTGGTGGCCTATGCCATCGCCGGGACCATCCGTTTCGATATCGAGCAGGATGTGCTGGGCATCGGCACGGATGGCCAGCCGGTCTACCTGAAGGACATCTGGCCGAGCGACGAGGAAATCGACGCCATCGTGCGCCAGAGCGTCAAGCCCGAGCAGTTCCGCAAGGTCTACGAGCCGATGTTCGCGCTACATGCGGAGAACGACACGTCCATCGATCCGCTGTACGACTGGCGTCCGCAGAGCACGTATATCCGCCGCCCGCCGTACTGGGAAGGCGCCCTGGCCGGCGAACGCACGCTGCACGGCATGCGCGCGCTGGCGGTGCTGGGCGACAACATCACCACCGACCATCTTTCCCCGTCGAACGCGATCCTGCTGGACAGCGCGGCTGGCGAGTACCTGGCCAAAATGGGGCTGCCCGAAGAGGACTTCAACTCGTACGCCACGCACCGGGGCGATCACCTGACCGCCCAGCGCGCCACCTTCGCGAATCCGACCCTGCTTAACGAAATGGCCGTGGTCGATGGTGCCGTGAAGAAGGGTTCGCTGGCCCGCATCGAGCCGGAAGGCAAGGTGGTGCGGATGTGGGAAGCCATCGAGACCTACATGGAGCGCAAGCAGCCGCTGATCGTGATTGCCGGGGCCGACTACGGCCAGGGCTCGTCGCGTGACTGGGCAGCCAAGGGCGTGCGGCTGGCCGGTGTGGAGGCCATCGTTGCCGAAGGCTTCGAGCGCATCCACCGTACCAACCTGATCGGCATGGGCGTGTTGCCGGTGGAGTTCTATCCGGGCACCAACCGCACGACGCTCAACATCGACGGCACCGAAACCTTCGACGTGATCGGCGAACGCCGTCCGCGCGCGGAACTGACGCTGGTGATCCATCGCCGCGACGGCGACAAGCTCGAAGTGCCCGTGCTGTGCCGCCTCGATAGCGACGAGGAAGTGTCGATCTACGAAGCCGGGGGCGTGCTGCAGCGCTTTGCGCAGGACTTCCTGGAATCGTCGCGCGCAGCGGCCTGATATCGCCGCGCTTGATTAGGACAATTACGATGGCTCACGCACCTCAAATCAAGATTCCCGCCACCTACCTGCGTGGCGGCACCAGCAAGGGCGTCTTCTTCCGATTGCAAGATCTGCCGGAAGCCGCGCAGGTGCCCGGCGCCGCACGCGACAAGCTGCTGCTGCGCGTGATCGGTAGCCCCGATCCGTACGGCAAGCAGATCGACGGCATGGGCGCCGCCACGTCGAGCACCAGCAAGACGGTGATCATCGCCAAGAGCACGCGTCCCGGTCACGACGTCGATTACCTGTTCGGTCAGGTATCGATCGATCAGCCATTCGTGGACTGGAGCGGCAACTGCGGCAACCTGTCGGCAGCCGTGGGGCCATTCGCGATCAGCAACGGCTTTATCGAGGCATCGCGGATTCCTCAAAACGGCACGGTTACCGTGAAGATCTGGCAAGCCAATATCGGCAAGACGATCATCGCGCACGTGCCCATCACGGACGGCGCGGTACAGGAGACCGGCGACTTCGAACTCG
Organism: Cupriavidus sp. DL-D2; assembly: GCF_039710735.1. Classification (NCBI taxonomy): domain Bacteria; kingdom Pseudomonadati; phylum Pseudomonadota; class Betaproteobacteria; order Burkholderiales; family Burkholderiaceae; genus Cupriavidus; species Cupriavidus sp. DL-D2. The sequence goes on from NZ_JBDKXK010000051.1 coordinate 68,506, forward strand.
ATGGCGTGACCTTCCCGGCTGCCGAGGTCCAGCTCGAATTCATGGACCCGGCTGCCGACGAAGGCGATGACGGCGGCGGTGCGATGTTCCCCACCGGCAGCCTCGTCGACGACCTTGACGTCCCCGGCGTCGGCACGCTGCGCGCCACGATGATCAACGCCGGCATCCCGACGATCTTCGTCGAGGCCGAGGCCATCGGCTACACGGGCACGGAGTTGCAGGACGCCATCAACGGCGACCCGAAGGCACTGGCGATGTTCGAAACCATCCGCGCCTACGGTGCGAAGCGCATGGGTCTGATCCAGAACATCGACGAGGCCAAGACGCGCCAGCACACGCCGAAAGTCGCCTTTGTAGCCAGGCCGGTGACCTACACGGCATCGAGCGGCAAGGCGGTCAAGGCCGAGGACGTGGACCTGCTGGTCCGCGCGCTGTCGATGGGCAAGCTGCACCACGCGATGATGGGCACGGCTGCAGTCGCCATCGGCACGGCGGCAGCAGTGCCGGGCACGCTCGTCAACCTGGCTGCCGGTGGCGGCGAACGTGAGGCCGTGCGCTTCGGGCATCCGTCCGGCACGCTGCGTGTGGGCGCGCAAGCGGTGCAGGCCGATGGGCAATGGACAGTGAAGAAAGCCATCATGAGCCGCAGCGCACGCGTGCTGATGGAAGGCTGGGTAAGGGTGCCGGGAGACGCGTTCTGAGCAATACCTGATCGCTGATTCTTTAGATTGTTCGAGCGGCATCTTTTCGAAAGGGAAGATGCCGCTTTGTCTTATCAGGCGTACCTTTGCGGACTTGTGACAGCGCTGGCGCAGTTGTCGACGCAACTTTTTTTGGTGGGTATAGTGCTCGCTCTGTTGGTTGACGATGGCCCTCTCCCGCGCCTTTTGGTTTTCTCCCCTCTCCCTCTGGGAGAGGGGCCGGGGGAGAGGGCCAGCAGTACGTCAGCCGCAGTCTCATGACCCAGCCACCAGCGGCATCACCGCTTCCACAAGAAGTCGCCACGATGCCGCCAAGAGGAGAACGCATGCAACATCCTGCCAAGTTGAAACCCATCGTCACCGCCCTGCTGCTGTCCGCCACGCTGATGGCCGGCGCGGCCCATGCGCAGCTCGCACCGTCGCCCAGCGCCACGGCGCCCGCAGGCACCACGACCGAGGCACGCAAGGCGAACATCGTGATCATCGGCACGGGCGGCACCATCGCCGGTGCAGGGGCCTCGGCCACCAACACCGCGGCCTACCAGTCCGCCGTGGTGCCAGTCGACAAGATCATTGCCTCGGTGCCGGAAATCTCGAAGGTCGCCAACGTCAAGGGCGAACAGATCTTCCAGATCGGCTCCGAGAGCTTCAACAACGAGCGGCTGCTGAAACTGGGCAAGCGCGTCTCCGAACTGCTCAAGCAACCGGATGTGGACGGCGTGGTGATCACGCACGGTACCGACACGATCGAGGAAACCGCATACTTCCTGAACCTCACGCTGAAGAGCGACAAGCCGGTGGTGGTGGTCGGCTCGATGCGTCCGGGCACCGCGCTGGGTGCCGATGGCGCGCTGAACCTGTATGACGCCGTGCTGGTGGCGTCGAGCCCGGCCTCGAAGGGCAAGGGTACGCTGGCCGTGCTCAACGACGAGATCCACACCGGCCGCGACGTGACCAAGACCAATACGTTCAAGACCGAAACGTTCCGCTCGCCGTTCGGGCCGCTCGGATACGTAGTGGAAGGCCGCACGCTGTACTACCGTACGCTCGCCCGTCCGCACACGACGCAGACGGAATTCGATATCGACAAGATCGACAAGCTGCCGGAAGTGGCCGTGGTCTATGCCTACGGCAACGTCAACCCGGCCAGCGTCGATGCTGCGGTGAAGAGCGGTGCCAAGGCCATCGTCTATGCAGCCACCGGTAACGGCAGCGTGGGCGACTACATGGTGGAATCGCTCAAGGCGGCACAGGCCAAGGGCGTGCAGGTGGTACGCGCATCGCGCACCGGCAGCGGCATCGTGGTCCGCAACGCGGAGCAGCCCGATGACAAGTACAACTGGATCGTCACCGACGACCAGTTGCCGCAGAAAGCGCGCATCCTGATGGCGCTGGCGCTGACCAAGACCAACGATCCGAAGGCGCTGCAGCAGATCTTCTGGAAGTACTGATCCCGCCGAAGTCCTGACGTTTCAAAGAAGGGCCGTGCTCATCAACGCCTTGGCGCAGAGCGCGGCCCTTTCATTTTCCGCTTCCGCATAGACCGCGACCTCGGTCACCACCTGCCTGCGGCCCCGACGCACCACATCGGCCACTGCCCGCAGCGCGGCGGACTTCGCCGGCGCCAGGTACTGGATGGACAGCGAAGACGTTGCCCCGCCCTTCACGGTTTCCTGATCCACATTCGTGAACGCCGCCGCGGCGCCCGCCACATCGATCAGCGTGGCGATGACACCGCCATGCACCATGTCGCCCACGGTGATGTTCTGCATGCTGAACGGCAGCAGCAACGCCACATGATCGATCTCGACCCGGCCAAAACGGATGCCAAGCGCACGTGCCACGGGCGAACCAATCAGCACCGATTCGAGCATGGCCATCGCGCGGGGATCGACAGTCTGGACGGTCTGGTCTGGCATGGATAGTCTCCTTGTCCGGGAGTGATACCGGTTGTGAAGACAGCGTAGGCGCCGGACGGGCGCTCCACAATGACCTCTGCCGTAATAAGGACTCGGGGAGGGATGCGGGGGCCGTTTATAATGCGCGGTCAGTCATTGCCGCCCCCGCCTTTCCCGCCACATGTCAGACCGCCCCGCCGATCCGCTTCACCCGCAGGCCCCTATTCCGCAAGCCGACGCGGCCCAGTCACGCCTGGCCGACCGTCCGGACAGCCCCTGCATCGGCATCTGCTCGACCCTGTTCGACGAAATCTGCCAGGGCTGCGGCCGCACGGCAGGCGAGGTCAGCAACTGGGTGTTCTATAGCGAAGAGGAAAAGCAGGTGATCTGGGAGCGGATTACGAGGGAAGGGACGGCCTGGCGGTTTCGGGAGGGTTGAGGCTGTTTTGCCTGCATAGGTTTTCTCCCCTCTCCCGCAAGGCGGGAGAGGGGCCGGGGGTGAGGGCCGGCGGTGCAATCACAGACAGGTCGCATTTAGAACCGCGGGGGGGGGG
>NZ_JBDKXK010000052.1:0-10824 GCF_039710735.1 Cupriavidus sp. DL-D2
CCCCGGCGGTGCAATCACAGACAGGTCGCATTTAGAACCGCTTGCCCTCTCCCCCACCCCTCTCCCACTGACATGGGAGAGGGGAGCGCATAGCCGTGGCACGCTAAATTACCCACCCGCCAACCGCCTCTCCATATCCTCCACAACCTGACTCGCCACGCGCTGTCTCGCCAGCTTCCTCCAGCTCTCCGCCAGACAAGGTAGCTCGGCCATCTCGGCAAGCGCCGCATAGTTGAGTCGATCCACGTAGAGCACATGCAGCAAACGCTGCAGCGTCCATTGCGGATAGGGACGGTTCACCAGCTCCAGCCGGTCACCCGCAGCGATCTCGCCTTCTTCGATCACTCGGTAATACCACCCCGTCCTGCCCGAGCCCTGCACGGCACGCGACATGCCAGCAAACCCGAAACGGTGATTGAGTTTCCAGCACGGCTGGCGCGCCTGCGATACTTCGAGCAATGCAGTGCCGAGCCGATAACGATCCCCCACGCAGACATCGGCCTCGGTCACGCCCACGGTGCTCAGGTTCTCGCCGAACGCGCCCGGTTGGTCAAGCGGCGCCACATTGCCGCCCTGCCCGGCCAGTTCCTGTCGCCAACCCGCATAGTGATCGCGCGGATAGTGGTGCAGCGCTTTCTCAGGGCCGCCGTGATGCCTGGGGTCGCCCTGTTCGTCGATATCCAATCCGACTGTCGTGACACGCACCGGACCGTCGACTGGGGATTTGGCGATGCCGCTCGGCACGCCCTTGGGTCCGAATGGCTGGAGTCGGCCTGCCATAACGGTATCGACAACAATCACAACCCTGCCTCCTCCATCCAGCGCGCGAACATCAGTTCGCCCGCACTGGCTACCGTCGCGCCAATTTCAGCAGTGCGGCGGCGGATGGTGCGGGGATCGACGCCCGCCTTGGCGAGTTCGACGGTATGGCCGATCAGCCAGGTCTCGATGTCGCCCGCCTTGACCTCGGGGTGGAACTGCAGCGCCAGCACATGCTTGCCGATGGCGTACGCCTGATTCGGCGTGGCTGCGGTAGAGGCCAGTCGTTCGGCACCCTCCGGCAGGTCGAAGGTATCGCCATGCCAGTGCAGAACTTCCCAGTCGGCATTGGCGAGCAGTGCCAGCGGCGACCTCTTGCCGGCTTCAGTCGGCTGGATCGGCGCCCAGCCGATTTCGCGTGTCCCCGGATAGACCCTGGCGCCCGACGCCGCGGCAATCAGTTGCGCGCCCAGGCAGGCACCGATAATCGGCAAACCCGCTTCCAGACGTTGGCGGATCACGGCAATCTCGGCTTCCAGCCATGGATAGGCTTCGGTTTCATAGACGCCGATCGGGCCGCCCAGTACCACGAGCAGGTCCGCCGGATCGGTCTGCACCAGCGTCAGGTCATCGACGCCCGCCTGGAACAGGCGGATCTCATGGCCGCGATCGCGCGCGACATCGCCAATCACACCTGCATGTTCAAAGGCGACGTGCTGGATCACGTCGGTGCGAGGCTGGCGCCTGGGTTCGGTCATCGGAAGGCACTCCTGCTCGGAAGTTGGTAGGCCCGTCTCCCGGGAACGGGAGAGGCGAAAACCGGATGGTACTGCCAAACTCCGCCCGCCGTCTTATCTAGGGTTTCGGCTTTCCAGGTTGCAGGACCAGCGTGTCGAAACTGTCGCCACCGGGATTGCGCCGATGTCCTCCAATCGTGACAAACTCCACACGCGCCCACTTGTCCGTCCAGTCCCGATAGTGCGGCGACAACGCGTTACCAGACTGCCCCGTCGATGCCATGAAACGAGAATCGGACAAGTCCGCCAGATCGTAGATGGCACGCAGGCTCGCCGCATGGGTGTTTTCGAATGGCGCGTTCTCGTCGCGCAGGCTGTGGCGTCCGACATCGACCGTATAGGTATCGCCACCCGTGCGCACCCGCACGTTGAACAGGCTGTTGAGGTACGGCACCTTGCCGAACGGCTTGTGTTCGGAGCGCGCCGTATGCGCCTTGCCCCAGCGCCACTTGCCCGCATCGTCGCCATAGCGGCGGTCCAGGTCGGCGATGGCGCGCTGCCATGCCACGCCGATCGCATCCGCACAGGTCTCCCGCGTGGTGGTGCGTGTGTTGTCGCACCAGAACGCGCCAAGGCCAGTGGGATCGCGCAGCGCGTTCATCATCGGCTGCTGCACGTTACGCTGCTCCCAGAGCTTGCCGAACAGCGGATCGCCCACCTTGTCCTCGAACAGCACGCGCGACAGTTCACGCAGCCATGCAGTGGCCACCAGCGGCTCTGCGCGGTCGGCGGCCATCGTGGCATCCCACTTGCGCAGGGCGTCGAGCAGATCGCGCTGGCGGGCGGGCAGCGATTTGTCGCTGGCTACTGGTGCGGCCAGCAGCAACGGCAGCGCGTCGCGCACGGCCAGCGACAGTACATCTTTCTGGATCGCGCCGAAGGATTCCGGCGTATGGCGCGGCGTGGCATCGAGCAACGTCTGGATGCGCTGGGCGCGATATGGCACGGTCCATTCGCTAGTAATGAAGTGCGGATAGTTGTCGTCGACAATCTTCTGATTGGCCGTGACGATCATCCCGTTGGGCGGGTTATACCGCTGCGGCAGTTCCTCGAACGGGATGAAGCCCTGCCAGTCGTAGCGCGCGTCCCAGCCCGGTGCCGGCGCCAGCCCCATCAGGTCGTTGTCCGCGCGGCGGATCGGCACCAGCCCTGGCGCGATAAAACCGATGTTGCCATCGACATCGGCATAGACCATGTTCTGCTGCGGCGCGTGGAAGTCGCGCAGCGCGGTGGTGAAGCTCTTCCAGTCCGTCGCCATCCCCATGCGCAGGCTGGCCTGGAAAGTCTTGTCGTCGGGCCGCAGCGCCGTCCACTGGAAGGCGACCACATACCGCTCGCCCAGCGGCTTGGCCGCCGCGCGGATCGGCTCGGCCACATCGGACATGACCGGGCCATGGCGGGTGGTGCGCACCTGCATCGAGACATCCGACTCGCCCTTCACACGTATGGTCTCGGTACGGGTCACAAACTCGGCCCAACCGTCCGGCGTCTGATAGCGCTTGGGATTGGCCGGGTCGATCCGTTCGATGAACAGGTCCTGCACATCGGGTGCCGTGTTCGTGAATCCCCACGCGATGCGTTTGTTGTGGCCCAGCACCACGAGCGGCGCGCCAGGCAACGTGGCGCCGGCCAGTTCGATCCCTGGCGCCTGGAGATGCGCGAAGTACCAGAGCGCAGGCGCCTGCAGCCCCAGATGGGGATCGTTCGCCAGCAACGGCTTGCCGCTGCGCGTGTGCGCGCCCGATACCACCCAGTTGTTCGACCCCATGCCCTCCACATAGCCGGACGGGGCATGTTCCATCACCTGCGCCATGGCCGTGGCCACCGGGGCCAGGTGCCGATAGAAGTTGGCGTAGTCCATCGTCCGCATGGGCTTGTCGCCAGGGTACGGTGCCAGGAGTTCGGCAATCCGCGAGGTGGGCAACTGCTGGGCCAACCCCATGCGCAACACTTCCTGCGACCAGTTGCCGCCGAGATCCCAGGCCATCATGGTCTGCCAGCCGAGCGTATCCACTGGCTCCCAGTGTTCGGGCTTGGTGCCGAGGATCAGGAATTCGGGGGGCAACGCCGATTTGCGCGTGTCGATGAACGCGTTCACGCCATCGGCGTAAGCCTGCAGCACGGCGCGGGTCTCGGGCGAGGCGCGCGCGTAGACCTCCTCCGCATTGCGCCGCACACCCAGCGTGCGCAGGAACCGGTCATTGTCGAGCGCTTTCGGTCCGAGGATTTCCGCGAGCCGGCCCGCCACGATGCGCTTGTTCATCTGCATCTGCCACAGGCGATCCTGGGCATGAACATAACCCAGCGCGTAATAGGCATCGAGCGCGTTGGCCGCCTGGATATGCGGCACGGCGTTGCGGTCGCGCACCACCACCACGCGGTCCCGCAGGCCGGAGAGTTGCAGCGTGCCAGCCGTATCCGGCTGCGACGCCTGGCGATACCAGATATAGGCGCCGATGCCGCCGGTGACGGTCAGCAACAACACGCACAGCAACAACCAGCCCAGCCTCTTGAACCAGCGCATCGGACCATCTCCCCCTTTGGAAACCCGCAAGCATCGCAGATTTCCGTCGATACAAAAATGCCCGGGCAGGCCGGGCATCGAGATTTCAGATCGGAATTTTCACGGTATCCGCTCGGATGCCGCTCAGGCAGGCTTCTTCAGTTGAAGCGACTTGTATTCGAGGAATTCCTCCAGTCCGAATTTGCCGCCTTCGCGTCCGTTACCCGATTGCTTGAACCCGCCGAACGGCGCGTTCATGTTGAACGGACCACCGTTGATATCCACCTGTCCGGTACGGATACGACGTGCAACCTTGATGGCCCGCGCCTCGTCGCCGGACCACACGCCGCCGCCCAGGCCATAGACGCTGTCGTTGGCGATGCGGATGGCGTCTTCCTCGGTGTCGTAGCAGATCACCGACAGCACCGGCCCGAAGATTTCCTCCTGCGCCACCGTGGCGCGCGGATCGACATTGCCGAGCACGGTGGGCTTGACGTAGAAGCCACGGTCGAAGCCTTCCGGTGCGTCCGGTCCACCCGCCACCAATTCCGCGCCCTCTTCCAGCCCGCGCCGGATGTAGCTGGTCACGCGACCCTTCTGCACATCGGAAATCAGCGGTCCCAGGCGGGTCGTTTCAGACATCGGATCGCCCAGCGTGAAGCCTTCCACGACCTTGGCCGCAATCGCCTTGACTTCGTCGTAGCGGGTACGCGGCACCAGCATGCGGGTATGGGCCGAGCAGGTCTGGCCCGAGTTCAGGAAGCAGGCGCTGATCGTACCCTTGACGGCCGATTGCAGGTCCGCATCGTCCAGGATGACCGATGCCGACTTGCCGCCCAGTTCCAGCGCCACGCGCTTGACCGATTGCGCGGCCAGTTCGGACACGCGCTTGCCGGCGCGGGTTGAGCCGGTAAACGACACCATGTCCACTTCGGGATGGCTGGCCAGTACCTCGCCCACCACCGGGCCGAAGCCGGTGACAAGGTTGAACACGCCAGGCGGCAGACCGGCGGCCTCGATGACCTCGGCCAGCACGAATGCATTGAGCGGCGCCACTTCCGATGGCTTGAGCACCACGGTGCAGCCGGCGGCCAGCGCGGGTGCCACTTTCAGCGTGATCTGGTTCAGGGGGTAGTTCCACGGCGTAATCGCCGCCACCACGCCCACCGGTTCACGGATGACCAGCGAATTGCCAACCTGCTCCTCGAACGCAAAATTCTCCAGCAGCGTGGCGGCCTGGCCCCAGTTGTAGACGGGGCCGCCTACTTGAATCGCGCGGGCCAGCTTGATCGGCATGCCCACTTCGCCGGCGATCAGCTGCGCCAGTTCCTCGGTGCGGTCCTTCAGGCCCTCGGCGATCTTGCGGATATAACCGGCGCGGACGGCCGGCGACGTATTCGACCAGCCATCGAAAGCCGCGCGGGCGGCGGCGATGGCGTCTTCGGCATCACGGGCATGGCCTTCGGGGATGGTCCCCATGACAGCCTCGGTGGCCGAATGGATGACTTCGATACTTCCCGTGCCGTGCGGAGCGACCCACTTGCCGTTGATAAACACTTTGTCTCGTTGTTGCATGGCCACAGCCCTCGTTAGGTGAATCGGCGATTGCAATTTTTTTTGTTACTTTTATGGTGCCCCACATTGTAGAGCGGTTTCCTGTTATGGAATTCTTGCGGTTCCAACAGTCTCACCGTACAGGTGGCGATAATCGGCCGCGCACCATTCTTCCGAGGGGCCTCGCCGCGGGCGGCCGAATCATAAAAAAGGAGCGAGACATGGTCGACCCGATCTATCAAAAGACGGAAGCAGGTCAGGAGGAAATTCGTACCCGCGCCCGCAAGCTGGACCAGAAGTTGCGCGCGCTGTTGCTGATCGTGAACGGGGAACGCAGCAGATCGGCGCTATTGGCGCAAGTCAGCGGCATGGGCGTGAGCGACGCAGCGCTCGACACCCTGCTCTCCCAGGGACTCATCGTGCCGATCCCGGAACCCGTCAACGCAGCGCCACCACCTCGCGCCGGCAAGCCTGAACCGGCCCGCACCCGGCCGGAAACCAACCTCTTCGCCGCGTACTCGGGATTCAATTCGGCTGACGGCAAGGGCATCGACGACCGCTTCGACGTCCTTGCCGATACCACCATCGCCCCGGCGATGACTCCCGCACCGCCTGCGCCAGTCGCTCTTGCCGGTGCCGACAACTACCAGCGGCTCTACCACTTCTTCACGGATGTGATCGGCAATCACCTCGGACTGCGCGGGTACGTCATGCAGGTCAAGGTCGAAAAAGCCTCCACCATCGTCGAACTGGCGGCATTGCGCGATGTGTTGGGTACCGCGCTGCAGAAAGCCAAAGGCGACATCACGGCCCACGCGATCATCGATCAGCTAGATGATCTGCTGGCAGAGATGGGGGTGGCGCCGGCACGGTGATGTTGTGCTGACGTGCGGCGCTATGCGCTCCCCTCTCCCGCATCTGCGGGAGAGGGGTGGGGGTGAGGGCATGCGGTGCAAATTGCGACTTGTCGTGGATGGATGCGCCGGCCCTCACCCCTAGCCCCTCTCCCGCGTGCGGGAGAGGGGAACCGGGAAGCGCGATAGTGAGACGCTAGGCTTATGCGCCCTTCCCTTCCGCCTGCGGCAACGAACCATCCACCGCCGGCGTCGCCGGCATCCCCACCGTATACCAATCCACCTTCCGCGTCACCGCCATGATCACCACCAGCGTGACGAAGAGCAGCGCGGTCCCAAGCACCAGCGCGTTGTCCTCGGACACCAGCAGGCCGTAGAGCGCGCCGTAAAGCGCCGTGAGCAGCGCGGCGAAGCCGAGGCCGCGTTGCCAGCTGCGCAGCACGAATGTCAGGTAGAAGCCTAGCAGTCCGATACAGGCGGCGCTGGCGATGATGTACGCCACCACGAAGTCCACATGTTCCGAGAGGCTGACCAGCAGCAGGAAGAACATCGCCAGCGCCAGGCCCGCCAGCAGGTACTGGATGGGGTGGATGCGCAGCGTCTTGACCAGTTCGAACAGGTAGAGTCCGGCGAACGTCAGCAGCACGAAAAGCAGGCCGTACTTCACGGCGCGTTCGGCCTGCACGTAGATGTTCACCGGCTCCATCAGCGTGACCGATGCCGACTGCAAGTGGCTCACGTCTTGCGACGACGCCAACTGTTCCCGCACTCGGGTATTGAACGAGGTAATCGACCAGTCCGCGCGGAAGCCGTCCGTGGACACCGTTCGCTGGCGCGGCAGGAAGTCGCCATCGAAGCTGGGGTGCGGCCACGGCGACTGCATGCTGAACTGGTTCAGGCCTGCCACTGGCGTGAAGGCCATCGAGCGGGCGCCGAGCACCGAAAGCTTCATCGAGAACGGCACGATGCGCGCATCGGCCGGCTTGCCCGCCATGCCGCTGGCATCGATACGCGCATGCAGGCCCTGCGGCAGGCTGGACAGCCGCGTGCCCTGCAGCATTTTCAGCGCCGCGCCGCCGAGTTCGATCACCGGCTCCGACACCAGACCCCGCATATCGGCCACGCCCACCATCACATAGGGCTGGCCCATGTCGAAGCGCACGTGGTTCGTCGATTTCGTCAGATCCACGGTCGACTTGGGATCGGGCAGTTCGATGGTCCCGTTCAGGTCGCTGGCAGTCTCATAGACGATGGTCTTGTGAATGCCACGGTAGCGTTCGCTGGGCGTGACCACGGTCCGCACTTGCAGCGTCTTGGGGAAGATCAGGATCTGGCGCGATTCCTCGCGATAGGTGGTGGCCGGTTTGAAGGTGGCGGGCGCTTGCGGTGCCGTCCGATCGACCGCAGGCGGATCGGCGATGACTTCCTTGAAGGGCACCACGATGATCGGACCCGTCAGGGTCTGCGGACCAGCATAACTCTGCCAGATACTGCGCTCGGCTTCATCGCGATAGGCACCACGCTCGCGCACGATGCCGAGCACCATTTGCAGGGCGATCCAGAGCAGCAGGATCACGCCGCCAATCATCAGAATGCGGAAAATCAGAGGTTTGTTCATGGACGTCTTGAGGTGTCGAGTGGACATGCCGCAAGACTAGCCAGCGTCTGTGGGCGCGCCGAGGGCCCGATGTGAAACGTCTGTGAAGCGCCGGTGAAGCCTCTTGCCGCGTTCAGCCCGACACGGGCAGTGTCAGGACCGCACTCGCCCCACCGCCGAGCCGATTCCCCACGGTCACCTCGCCACCGTGCAGGTGCGCCACCTCGCGCACCATGCACAATCCAAGCCCCGTACTGCGATCGCCACCGGGACGCGGCAGCGAATAGAACCGCTCGAACAATCGTCCCGTCGCGTAATCAGGAATCCCGGGGCCGCGATCCTCGACCCGGATCACGACGCCATCCTGTTGCGATGCCGATTCGAGAGCGATATCGATGACCGAGCCAGACGGCGCAAAATCCAGTGCGTTTTCGAGAAGGTTAACGATGGCCTGTCGCAACAGAAACGCATCGCCGGTCACGGCAGGGATTGAATGTGCAGGCGGCTGCCAGCGCAGCTGTACATTGCGTTGCCGCGCGCGAGGTTCCAGCGACTGCACGATCTGCGCGATGTCGTCGGCCAGCGGCACCGGCTCGCGGTTTTCAAGCCGCTGCCGCTGCTCCACTTCGGCGAGCGCGAGCAACTTGCGGATTAGCTGGTCGAGCCGCTGCGACTGGCTGCGGATATTGCCAAGAAACCGCGCGCGATCGGCGGCAGGCATATCTTCCTGCAGCAGTTCAGCCGCCCCGCCGATGGCGGCCAGGGGACTTTTCATCTCGTGCGTCAGCGTGTGGATGTAGTGCTCCACGTATTGCTTGTCTTCGAGCCGCAAACGCATGGTCTCCACAGCGCGACCCAGCTCGGCCAGTTCGCTCGCGCCGCGCAGCGGCATCTCGGCACGCTCGCCAGCGGCCACCGCGCGCGCGTAGCGCTGCAGCTTGCGCAGGCCGAACACAAGCCACAGGGTGCAGCCCACGCCAATCACAGCCGCGCCGCCAATCAGCAACATCCCATACGTGAGGATCTTGCCCTGGCTGCGCGCGATAAACGGCGCCATGGACTGATTCGGCTTGGCCACGGTCAGCGCGCCGACAATCGCATCGCCATCGCGGATCGGCGCCGCCACGTACATGATGGTGCTGGTCTCGTCGTTTGGGTCGGACCGCGTGCTGCGCGCGCCGTACTTGCCCTGGAGCGTCAGATAGACATCGTTCCAGCGCGAGTAGTCGGCACCGATATCGGTCCCGGTAGAATCAAAGCGGACAATGCCCTGCGCGTCGGTGATGTAGATGCGATAGCCGATGACGTCCTTGTGCAGGCCCCAGACGCTGGCATCGACGGGACTCTCACGCAAGTTCTCCAGCCGCCTGGCGAAGTTGCCGTCGGCAACGTGGCCGCTCTTGAAGTCGTCCGCAGCAAGCACCGCCAGTACGTTGGCGGTATCGACGAGCGTATCTTCCATGGCCTGCCGCACGCCCGGCTTCACCTCCTGCACGAACACGCGCAGCGTCAGGAACGCCGCCAGCCCCACAATCAGGAAGAAGCCAAAGAAGATGCGCAGGCCGATATGCATGGCGGGAAGGTCGGAGTTCGCTCAGGTTTCGAGCGAGTAGCCCATGCCGCGATGGGTGCGGATCGGGTCGGCACCCGGATCGATTTCGCGAAGCTTGGCGCGCAGCGTCTTGACGTGTGTGTCGACGGTGCGATCGACGGTATCGAGCGCATCGTGCCAGACCAGATCCATCAGTTGCGGCCGTGCATAGATGCGGCCGGGGTGCTGCACCAGCACGGCGAGCAGCCGGTATTCGTAACGGGTCAGGTCAAGCCATCGGCCCCGCCATGCCATCCGCGCGCCATCGGAATCGTGATGGAAGCCGTCAGGAAGAACCGGCGCCGCAGCCACGGGCGCTGACGCCACCGCCCCGCGTGCCCGGCGCAGGATCACGCGCACCCGGGCCGCCAGTTCGCGCGGCGAAAATGGCTTGACCACGTAGTCATCGGCACCGATCTCCAGGCCGACGATGCGGTCGATCTCTTCGTGGCGAGCCGTGAGGAAGATGACCGGCACATCCGAGAAGGTGCGCAGTGTGCGGCAGACCTCGAAGCCGTTGATGTCAGGCAGGCCCACATCGAGGATCACGAGGTCGGGTCGTTCGGCACGCAGCCGGTCGAGCGCCTCGCCGCCCAGCACGCAATGCGTGGCCTGCATGCCGTCGGTGCGCAGGGCATACAGAATGGTGTCGGCAATCGCGGATTCGTCTTCGACGACGAGAATGGCTGGCGGCTTCATCGCCGCATTATCCGCCATCGCGCGACGGTTCGGGCACATCAAGCAGATATCGGAGGCGACGCAGAAAGGCGTCGAGGTCAAGCGGACGGCGACGGTGCATGGCAGAACTCCTTTTGAGTTGGAGTTGCCAGTGTCGATGGGGGTGGTGAGGGGATTGTGTGGTGGGGGTGAAGCGGGGGAGACGGTCTCACCCGTTCCCTGTTATCGGCTCCCCTCTCCCGCGCGCGGGAGAGGGGTTGGGGGAGAGGGCCAGCGGTCCAAATTGCGGTTAGTCGGCAAGCAGAACTGCCTGCCCTCTCCCCCGCCCCTCTCCCGCAAGGCGGGAGAGGGGAGCAAAACCTCGGGAAAGAAACCCTGAGAAACTAAGCCTCAATCCCCTGCGACTGCAGGTACTCGTCGTACGTACCCAGGTAGTCGGTGATCGTACCGTCCGTGCGGACTTCGATCACGCGCGTGGCCAGGCCATTGAT
>NZ_JBDKXK010000053.1:0-9691 GCF_039710735.1 Cupriavidus sp. DL-D2
ACCTCGGGAAAGAAACCCTGAGAAACTAAGCCTCAATCCCCTGCGACTGCAGGTACTCGTCGTACGTACCCAGGTAGTCGGTGATCGTACCGTCCGTGCGGACTTCGATCACGCGCGTGGCCAGGCCATTGATCAGTTCGCGGTCGTGCGAGACGAAGATCAGGGTGCCAGCAAACTTGTCCAGCGCAATCTGGAGCGATTCGATCGACTCCATGTCCATATGGTTGGTCGGCTCGTCCATGGCCAGCACGTTGTGGCGGCCCAGCATCAGCTTGCCCCAGATCATGCGGCCCTTCTCGCCACCCGACAGCACCTTCACGTTCTTCTTGATGTCGTCGGCCGAGAACAGCAGGCGGCCCAGCGTGCCGCGCAGCGACGTGTCATCGTCGCCGGCCTGCGTCCACTGGCTCATCCAGTCCATCACGTTCACGTCCGTCGGGAATTCCTCGTACGTGTCTTGAGGCATATAGCCAACGTTGGCGTTTTCTGCCCACTTGATCGTGCCACGATCCACTTCCACGCCACGCTGCACACCGGTTTCCACCGCGCTGTTCAGCAGGCTGCGCAACAGCGTGGTCTTGCCCGCGCCGTTCTCGCCGATGATCGCCACGCGCTCGCCGGCCTGAATCGCCATCGACAAGTTGTTGATGATCTTGCGGTCATAGGTCTTGGTGACGCCATCGGCTTCCACCGCCAGGTTGTGCAGCTTCTTCTCGAACTCGAAGCGCACAAACGGGTTCTGGCGCGAGGACGGCTTGATGTCCTCGACCTTGATCTTGTCGATCTGCTTGGCGCGCGACGTCGCCTGGCGAGCCTTGGACTTGTTGGCCGAGAAGCGACGCACGAAATCCTGCAGTTCGGTGATGCGTTCCTTGGCACGCGCGTTGGCGGCCATCTGCCGTTCGCGGGCCTGCATCGACGCCTGCATGTAGTCGTCGTAGTTGCCCGGGTAGACCTTCAGCGTGCCGTAGTCCATGTCGGCCATGTGCGTGCACACGGAGTTCAGGAAGTGGCGATCGTGGGAAATGATGATCATGGTGGAGTTGCGCTCGTTGAGCACATCTTCCAGCCAGCGGATCGTGTTGATGTCCAGGTTATTGGTCGGTTCGTCGAGCAGCAGCACGTCCGGGTTCGAGAACAGCGCCTGGGCCAGCAGCACGCGCAGCTTCCAGCCCGGGGCGACATCGCTCATCGGGCCCTGGTGCTGGTCGGTGGGAATGCCCACGCCCAGCAGCAGTTCGCCGGCACGCGCCTCGGCCGTGTAGCCGTCGTACTCGGCGTACTTGGCTTCCAGCTCGGCGGCCTTCATGTAGTCTTCGTCGGTGGCCTCGGGGTTCGCGTAGATGGCATCGCGCTCGCTGGCGGCAGCCCACATTTCCGTATGGCCCATCATCACTACGTCGAGCACGCGGTTGTCTTCATAGGCAAACTGGTCCTGGCGCAGCTTGCCCAGGCGGATGCCCGGCTCCAGCATGACCGTACCCGACGATTGCTCCAGGTCGGCGCCCAGGATCTTCATGAACGTGGACTTGCCGCAGCCGTTCGCGCCGATCAGGCCGTAACGGTTGCCCTCGCCGAACTTGACCGAGATGTTCTCGAACAACGGCTTGGGGCCGAACTGCATGGTGATGTTTGCGGTAGAAAGCACGTCTGAAACCTTGTCTGGAAAGCGGGTGTGCCGCGTGGGTACCCTGAGAAGCCTGGAAAGCCAGCGTGGGACCGGATATGTACCCGGCTTGCACCTGATATGGGCGCAGGGGGCTACCGGATGGCGCGGCGGAATGAGGAAATAACCGGGCATTTTAGCACTTGCGGACGCATCCCGTAAGTCAGGTCCGCCAGTGCCGCCTGCGTTACTACAGCGTCGGATACGCCGACAGCGCCAGCGAGAATCCATCCGCCCCCGACTTCACGCGCGCCTGCGCGCCCACCGGCAGCGTCAGCTTGCGCGGGCAGTGGCCGAATGGCAGGCCAGTCAGCACCGGAATGCGCAACTGGGCACGGATGTAGTCGAACACGGTGTCCATGTCATAGCCGTTGTCGTAATCCGTGGTGCGGTAGTTCGAGAAATCGCCGAGCACGATGGCCTGCTGCCGCGCCAGCACGCCAACCTGCAGCAGTTGCAGCAGCATCCGCTCCACGCGGTATGGCGGTTCGTTGATGTCTTCGAGGAAGAGGATGCCGCCGTCGACTTCAGGCAGATAAGACGTGCCAAGCAAGCTGCACAGCATGGCGAGATTGCCGCCCCAGAGGGTGCCCTCTACGGTCGTTGCGGCACCTTTCTGCGGCGCGTCGATGTCGATCCGGTAAGCCGGATTGCGCAGGATGCCTTCGAAGTGCTGCCACATGAAGGCATCGGCGGGTTCGGCACCAAAATCAGCCAGCAGCATCGGACCTGCAAACGTTACACCGCCCGTCGCGGCCAGATAGGCCAACTGGAAAGCCGTGAAATCGCTGTGTCCGATGATCGGCGTGCCGGTCGCCCGGGCCTGTTCGGCGATACGTGCGAAATCGATGCTACCGAGTATCCTTGCCAGCCCGTAGCCACCGCGCACGGCCAGCGTCAGCTCGCCTGCGTCGCCCGTGCCGATGGCGTGGAGGTCCGCCAGCCGCTCCTCATCGGTGCCACCAAACCGCAGGTAGCGGCGCGACAGGACCTCGGGGTTGTTGACCTGATAGCCGTGCAGCTTGAGCCATGCGCGGCCGCGTTCGGCAATCGCCGCATCATGCGGATAGCCGGAGGGCGCAACAAGACGGACTGCTACGGGCTGGACTTGGGAGGGTTGGCTCATGCTTCAGCGTTGACGGTAGGGTCGGAACAGCGGAAGCGCCGATTTTCGCCTAATCGGCCGGCGATGGCGAGGGCGGCGTCGGCTGCGCTTCCGTGGCTGCCGCCTGGGCGAGTTTCTGTGCGGCCTTCTGCGCCCGGCGTCGCGCACCGAAGAAATCGCGCAGCATCTGCCCGCATTCGTCGGCCATGACACCGCGTGCGACCGTGGTCTGGTGATTGAGTGTGGCCTGCGCGAACAGGTCCACGACGCTGCCAGCCGCCCCGGTTTTCGGATCGGTAGCGCCGAACACCACGTGCTTGAGCCGCGCGTGCAGGATGGCGCCGCTGCACATCGCACATGGCTCCAGCGTCACGTAGATCTCGCACTCGGGCATGCGGTAGTTACCGAGCACCCGGGCGGCGGCGCGCAAAGCCTGCATTTCCGCGTGAGCCGAGGGGTCGACAGAACGGATCGGCAGGTTATGACCGCGGGCGATGATCGTGTCGTTCCAGACCACCACGGCCCCCACGGGCACCTCGCCTGCCGCTTCCGCCAGCCGCGCCTCTTCGAGCGCAGCCGTCATGTAGAAGCGGTCACGTGCAGCGTCGTCCTCGAACGTGGGCGCGGTGGTCATGATCCGGCTCGCTCAGTCCTGCGCAGGCAGCGAGAACGGGGCGCTGACTTCGGCCCAGCAGTTCGGCGTTTCGAACAGCACAA
The DNA here is from genome assembly GCF_039710735.1 of Cupriavidus sp. DL-D2. Taxonomy (NCBI): domain Bacteria; kingdom Pseudomonadati; phylum Pseudomonadota; class Betaproteobacteria; order Burkholderiales; family Burkholderiaceae; genus Cupriavidus; species Cupriavidus sp. DL-D2. Next base: position 3,489 of record NZ_JBDKXK010000053.1, read on the forward strand.
GCTTGGTCAGTTGCAGATGGTGGTTGAAGCAGTTGCGGAAGACCGGGGCGAGGATGTCGAATGCTTCCTGCGCCAAATTCTCGACGGTCGGAATGCTGTCGATGACCACGGTCTTGTGGTTATCCATGGTCTGCAGGAAATTCAGCAGTGCCGTGTCTCCCCGATAGATCAGGAACGCGTGGTCCCACTTCGACACCAGATGCTCGTTGGCGAGCGTCTTGATATCGCCGAAGTCCAGGATCATGCCGTCATCGGGCGCGCCTTCCTGATGCAAGACCTCGCCGGAAAGCGTCAGATCCAGCCGGTAGCGATGGCCGTGGATGTTGCGGCACTGGCCGCCGTGGCTCGGGATGCGGTGGCCGGAGTCGAATTCGAGCCGGCGTGTAATCGAAACTTGTTTGCTCATGTGTCAGCGAATGCCCAGCAGCTTGTGGGTCTGCAACGACAGGCGCCAGCGCGGATGGCGCTGGCAGAAATCCACCGCTGCGGCTGTATTCTGCCGTGCCAGCGGACCATCCATGGCCTGCACCAGGAAATAGCGGAAATCCAGTTGTTCGTATGCCGCGAAGTCCTGGCCGTCCTGCGGCATCACCACCTTCAGCTCGTCGCCCTTCTTGACGACAAGCTCCGAACCCATCTTCGGACTCACGCAAACCCAGTCGATACCGTCCGGCACTGGCAGCGTGCCATTGGTCTCGATGGCGATTTCGAAACCCTGCGCGTGCAGGGCGTCGATCAGCGGCGCATCGAGCTGCAGCAGCGGTTCGCCGCCCGTGCAGACCACCAGCGGCTGACCGCCCCGGCCCTGCCATTCAGAAGCCACCACCGCGGCCAGTTCCTCTGCAGTCTTGTACTTGCCGCCGCGCGTACCATCGGTGCCGACGAAATCGGTATCGCAGAACTGGCACACGGCCTTCGCGCGATCTTCCTCACGACCGGTCCACAGGTTACAACCCGAGAAACGGCAGAACACCGCGGCGCGGCCGGCGTTAGCGCCTTCGCCTTGCAGCGTGTAGAAGATTTCCTTGACGGCGTAGGTCATGCGTGTGGGTATGGGACTTGTGTAGGGCTTGTAATCGAGTGGTTGCCTGCTCAAAAAATAGGCAAAAGCCGCAGCGTGAGCAACCGGCGATTGTATCAAGAACTTAGGGTTTCTGCTAAGGCATCCTATGGCATGGCCCGCAGCCGATCGGTCAGGAAATCGAGAAATACAGCAATCCGAGTGGATAGCTGCGTGTTGAGATAGTAAACGGCATGGATAGGCTGGCGCACCTCGATGGTGTCTTGAGGCAACACCTGCGCCAGACTGCCCGCCCGGCGGTCGGCATCGGTCATGTAATCGGCCAGGCACACGATGCCCTCCCCGGCCAACGCCAACTGGCGGAGCGTCTCGCCACTGGAAGCCGTTAGCGCGGGCTGGATCTGAATGTCGCTGCCCGATGCATCCCGGAGTGGCCACCGGTTCAGGGTTTCGGGTTGCGTAAAGCCGATCAGCGTGTGCTGGCTCAAGTCAGCTACGCTCTTTGGCCGGCCGTGCGCCTTCAGATAGCCCGGACTTGCCACGACGCGGATCTGGCTCGTGCCCAACGGCCGGGCGTGCAGTGTGGAATCGCGCAGCGGGCCGATGCGGATGGCGACATCGGTGCGATGCTCCAGCAAATCGATGATCTGATCGTTGGTGTTCAGTTCGAGCGAAATCTCGGGATACGCCGCACGAAACGCCCCAACCAACGGCACGATCACGTGGAACATGAACGGCGACGCCGCATTGACGCGCAGCCGCCCCGCCGGTTTCTGCCGGCGCAGCCGCATCTGTTCTTCGGCCTGATCCGCCGCCCCGAGGATCTGCCGCGCGTGGGCCAGCATCACCGCGCCTTCCTCGGTCAGCTCAAGCCGCCGCGTGGTTCGGCGCAGCAAAGTGGTGTCGAGCTTTTCTTCCAGCCTGGACAACGCGCGGCTGATGCCGGAAACGGTCTGTCCCAGTTGTTCGGCGGCGGCGGTGATCGAGCCACTGTCCACCACGGTGACAAAGGCCAGCAGTTCTTCTAGTGTCAGAGTCATTGTTGAATTCTAGTCAACTATGTTCTGTCGATCACGGGGTTTCTGCGCAACAAACCTTGGCGCACACTGCGTTCATCGTCTACACACAGCATGCACAAGGAGCCACCCATGCAAATGCCTCAACTCGGCCTCGGCACGTTCCGCCTCAAGCAACAGCAGGCCATCGACTCGGTGACTACCGGCCTGGAGCTCGGGTATCGCCATATCGACACCGCGCAGATCTACGGCAATGAAGCCGATGTCGGACAGGCCATTGCCACGGGCGGCGTACCGCGCGGCGAGTTGTTCGTGACCACCAAGATCTGGATGGCGAACCTGGGTCGCGACGCCTTGCACGCCAGCCTGGAGACCAGCCGCGAAAAGCTCGGCCTCGATCGTCTGGACCTGACGCTGATCCACTGGCCAGCACCGGACGACGGCGTGCCGCTGGCGGAATCCATGGAAGCCCTGGCCAAGGCGCAGGCTGATGGCCTGACGCGCCAGATCGGCGTCTCGAACTTTACGATCGGGCACCTGAAACAGGCCATCGACGTCGTGGGTGCCGCGGCCATCGCCACGAACCAGATCGAGATGCATCCGTTCATGCAGAACCGCAAGGTGACCGATTTCATGCGCGAACACGGGCTGCATGCCACCGCCTATATGCCGCTGGCATACGGCAAAGCGCTGGAGGACGCCACGCTTCAGCGTATCGGCCGCGCGCATGGAGTTTCCGCCGCGCAGGTAACTCTCGCCTGGCTGTTGCAGCAAGGCATCGCCGTGATTCCATCGTCTACCAAGCGCGCCAACCTCGCCAGCAATCTGACGGCTGCGCAACTGACACTGACCGATACGGAAATGGCGGAGATTGCCGCACTGGACCGTGGCGAAAGGCTAGTCAGCCCAGACTTCGCGCCGAAGTGGGATTGAGCCTGCCGTCGACCGCCGGACTCAGGTCTTGACCGCGAGCACGCCGTCGCCGGCCGCCATTTTCTTGAGCCGCGCGGTCATCGGCAGTTCCACATACCGGTAGACCAAACAGCCGAACACCGCTGTCGAGACAAAGGCCGCCGCTGCCAGCAGATCCACTGGCACGGCGTCCAGGTAGCGCGAAGAAAACTTGTAGAACGCCGGGATCGTGAAGACCTGGACCAGATAGATGCTGTACGACGCGCCCCCGAGGTAGACCAGCCATTTCGAGGCCAATTGCCGCATATGGAGCGCGCCATAGACCAGCAACACAGCGGGGACACCCGACAACAGCAAGCGGTCGATATCGGGCCGCCAGACCATCGTCACGCAGAGCAACGCCGCCCCCACCATCGCGAGCGGCAGTCCGATGCGAAATCTGCCTGACTGGTAAGCCTTTGCCACCATCATGCCGCACGCGAATTCGAGCGCTATCGGCCGGCTCCACCCAAGCAGCACCGCCACGATCAGCGCCAGGATCGGAAACAGGAACGCATAACGCCTGCGGGTGAAGATGAGCCCTACCGCGAACAGCGTATAGAACAGCAACTCGTACTCGAGCGACCATCCGACATACAGCACGGGCATGCGATCCAGTGCGACGCCCGCGACGAACAGAAGCGATGACACGATGTGCAGCAGACCGCGGTCATCATCGCGAAACGCGGCGGGCACCACAAAAAGCAGCGCGATCATGGCGAAGGTAAGCAGCCAGTAGATCGGTACGATCCGCAGAAGCCGCTCCTTGAAAAACTCGGATGCGGTACGGTGCTTGCGATCCTGCGTGTAGACCATGACGAAGCCGGAAATCACAAAGAAGACATCGACGCCGCAGTCACCCCACCCCTCGATCCGCACCAGCGAAGTGGACAAGCCGTACACCTTGGAAATGCCGATCACATGGAACATCACCACGGCCAGCGCGGCCAGCGCCCGCAGAATCTGAATATTGTTCAGCATGTCCCCTCCTCCACGCCTGACCCCGGGGTGATCGCTCTCGATCGGTAGCGCCGGCCCCATATGGTGCGGTCCGCCTGCGCAGCATGGGACGGAATGCCACGCCCGGCTGTGCGGTGCCGCGCATTGGCCCCCAGGCCGGATTGGCCTGCGTCAATCCCATTGGCAGCCCGATGCCGCTGGCGACGGGAAACTGTGCTGGCGCAAGACTCGCCTCTTCTCCCCCTGATACGTTGATCGCCAGCAGGAATGCTGTCGATCGCGCACAAAAGCGCAACTGAAAAGGGGAAGCAACGTGTCAAATTCGCAAGCCATCCCAACCGCCGTCATCCAGCCTGTCGACGCGGCCTCCGATCCCGGTTTCCAGGGCAATGACCGCCTGTTGTTCGGCATTGTGCTGGGCGTTCTCACATTCTGGCTGTTCGCGCAGACCGTGTTCAATGTGGCGCCCGATATGGAAAAGACGCTGGGATTACCTGCCACGACGATGAACATCGCCGTCGCTATCACAGCCTTGTTCTCCGGCATCTTCATCGTCTTCACGGGCGGCCTGGCCGACCGTATCGGTCGGATGCGGATTCTCCGCTTCGGCTTTGTCCTAAGCATCTGTGGGTGCCTGCTGGTAGCGCTCGCGCCGTCAGGCACATTCGCCGCGCCGGCCCTGATCCTCGGCCGTGCGCTGCAGGGTTTATCGGCAGCGTGCATCATGCCGTCCAGCCTGGCGCTGGTGAAGACGTATTGGCACGGCGCGGCGCGGCAGCGTGCCATCAGCCTGTGGTCGATCGGATCATGGGGCGGCTCGGGTCTCTGCGCGCTGTTCGGCGGGTTCGTCGCCGGCAATTTCGGCTGGCGCTCGATCTTTCTCGTGTCGATCTTCGTGGCGCTGGCCGGATTGCTGCTGATCCGCGGCACACCCGAAAGCCGGGCCAACACCGGACGTGCGGTGCGCATCGACCGCTTCGGCATCTTCACTTTCATGCTCGCGATGATCGGGCTGCAGGTAGTTGTGACACAGGGCAGCCGACTTGGCTGGGACAGCGTCGCTACCTTGTTGCTCGGCGCCAGCGCGCTGCTGTTCGGCGCGATCTTCCTGCGGCATGAATTGCGCACACAGGATCCGTTCATCGATTTCAGCCTGTTCCGCAATAGCACCTACACCGGCGCGACAATTTCCAACTTCATGCTGAACGGCGTGGCCGGTACGTTGATCGTCACGATGCAAACGATGCAGTTAGGCGGCAAGCTGTCCGTGCAGCAGGCGGGGATGCTGACCATCGGCTTTGCCGTCACGATCATCGGGTTTATCCGCGTGGGTGAAATACTGCTGCGGCGCTTCGGCTCGCGCTTGCCCATGCTGTGGGGCTGCATGATCACAGGGCTTTCCGTGCTGCTGCTGGCGCAGACGCAATTCTCGCTGGAAACCTACAAGATACTGGTGTTCGTGGGCTTCGCGCTGCAAGGCATCGGACTGGCGTTCTACGCAACGCCTTCGACCGACGCGGCCCTGTCGGCCCTCCCCGAGAACCAGGCCGGCGCCGGTGCGGGGATCTACAAGATGGCATCGTCACTCGGCGGCGCATTTGGCGTAGCCATCTCGGCAGCCATCTTTACGGCGATCCGGACCGATACCGGTGGCCCGATATTCGACGGCCTGCTGGAATTTCAGGGGGGCAAGGAAATCGCCGTGCGAGAAGCCGCCAGCATCGCCCTCTCCTTCAACCTGCTGATGGTCGTGATCGCGGCAATATCGATCATGATGACGATTCCGAAGGCACGGGATCGGGCAACACGTTCCTGACAAAAGAAAAAGGCCGACTTAACCGTCGGCCTTTTCTGTCCTACCCGTTGTTATTCCCACTCGATTGTAAACAAGCACATAAAATCCTTTAGTGACAACAGCTTGCAAGAACGGTCAAACTCAGTGCCACGAAAAATGCCATGTGCAGATCATGAGGCTAAACACGGCTTGCAGCGTCGGCGTTCACGCTCCTGGTCGGCGATCTCGCCCGGCTGCAATGCCAGCTCGGCATCGGGCATGCGCTCCAGCACGTCGCGTAGACGGATGGTGCAAGGAATGGGCGGCGGCTCGAACTCGTAGCCGTCAGCGATCATTTCGGCCGCGACTTCCTCGGTGATGAAAAACGGCTCGGCGTCCTGGTGCGGCCTCGTCATGCCCTTTCCTCCTGGCGTTCCTGTCGTTTTCAGAAGACGGCTGCACTGAACGTCAGAAGCCGACT